>JAGCXZ010000147.1 GCA_017961065.1 Lachnospiraceae bacterium | reverse complement strand
GCCGGGTACCCCAGCCTTTCAAAGATGCTTGCAGCAAATACAGCGCCTTTGACGGCTGAGCAGACAACTGAAGGCGCTAAGAACAGCCCCTGGTAGAACGGACGCAGCGCAATGAGCGATGCACCGACTTCCCGCCCAAGACCGGGCGAAGTCAGACGGCAGGCGGCATTCTCGATGCAGTCTTTCCTGCCGGCGATATAGCCGCCGATCGGCGCAAGACCGCCGCCGGGATTCTTGATCAGCGATCCGACCGTCATATCCGCACCCACATCGGACGGTTCTTTCGTTTCCACAAATTCGCCGTAACAATTATCTACCATGACAATGATATCGGGCTTGATCTTCTTGACAAATGCGATCACTTCTCCGATCTGATCAACGGAAAAGGATGGACGCACCTGATAGCCCTTGGAGCGCTGGATCGCGACCATTTTCGTACGATCTCCGATCAGTTCCCTGATCTTATCAAAATCAAAGGAGCCGTCGCTTTTCAGATCGGCCTGTTTGTATGTAACGCCGTATTCCGCAAGCGATCCGCAGGAAGGTCTGATCCCGATCACTTCTTCAAGCGTATCATAGGGCTTGCCGGAAACGGAAAGCAGTTCATCCCCGGGTCTCAGGTTGGAAGAAAGCGCCAGATTCAGTGCATGCGTCCCACAGGTGATCTGCGGTCTGACGAGTGCATCCTCCGTGTGGAATATGTCGGCATAGACGGCTTCCAGCGTTTCCCGTCCGAGGTCATTATAGCCGTACCCGGTTGAACCGTTTAAGCAGCTTTCCTGCACATGATTCTTCTGCATGGCATGGATGACTTTGAGCTGGTTATATTCCGCAACACGGTCAAACTCTGCAAATCGTTCCGCAAGATCCGCTAAAACTGCTTCGCCGAGCGCCACGGCCCTGGCGCCGATCCCAAATTGTTCATACATTTCTTTTGTTGTATTCATGCTATTCTCCGTGATTTTTATATGAATTTCATTGAATTTTATTTATTGAATAAAATATTTGTATTATTCATATACAATTAAAAACAGGGTAAACATCATAAATATTCCAACATTTTCTGCAGGATTTTTTCGTCGTCATGATCATAATCCCGCTTGTCAAAAAAGATCACGTCCTTCTCGCGCCGGAACCAGGTCAGCTGCCGCTTGGCATAGTGCCTGCTGTCCCTTTTGATCAGTTCAACGGCCCGCTCCAGCGGATACTCACCTTCCAGATACGGGATCAGCTGCTTATAGCCGATGCCCTGCATCGAGATCATCTCCCTGCTGCAGCCTCTCTTAAGAAGCCCCTTTACTTCTTCCACAAGGCCTGCTTCCATCATGAGATCCACACGCCTGTCAATATTGCGGTAGATCGTTTCCCTGTCATCCGTCAATACAAAATACCGGAAATCGTAGGGCGATTCCTTGCTGTGCTCCCGTTCGTTGTGTTCCGAGATCGGTCCGTTTGTATCGTGATAATATTCAAGCGCGCGGATGACACGCTTTACGTTATTTTCATGGATCGTTTCATAGGAAACCGGATCGATCTCCCTAAGCATTTCATGCATCGCATGATTACCGATCTCTTCCGCCATCTTTTCCAGTTCGGCCCTGTAAGCTCCGGCCCCTTCCGTTTCGGAAAAGTCGGTATCATAGAGCAGCGCCCTGATATAGAATCCCGTGCCGCCGACAACAAGCGGGATGCTCTTCTTCGCTGAGATGTCCTTGATCGCCTCTTTTGCCAGTTCCGCAAACCGGTAGACGTTGCAGGCGTCCTCAGGTTCGAGCAGATCGACCAGATAGTGCGGAATACCCTGCATCTCCTGCGGCGTGATCTTGGCAGTTCCGATATCCATGTATTTATAGATCTGCATGGAATCAGCGCTGATGATCTGTGCGCCGATCTTTTGCGCCAGTTTGATCGATAAGGCAGTTTTTCCGACTGCAGTCGGGCCCGTCAGGATGATCAGTTTCTGTTTATCCATCATACGATCCTCTTGAATTTCTTCTCCAGTTCGGCTTTGGTAAAGGAAATGATCACGGGGCGTCCGTGCGGACAATGGTACGGATTTTCCAGCGAAAGGAGTTCCGTCAGCAGCGCGTCGGCCTCCGCCGTACTGATGCGGTTTCCGGCCTTGATCGCGCCCTTGCATGACATGGTCGCAAGGCGGGCCAATACGGATTCCATGTCCTGCTTGCCGCGTTCCTGTGCAAGGGAATCCAGGAGTTCCTTGAAGTAATCGATCTCCGTGATGCCGTAGAGTTCCGTCGGGACAGCGCGCATCGCATATTCTCTTCCGCCGAAGGGCTCGATCTCAAATCCGGCTGACTTAAATTCCTCGCTGTATGTGCGAAGCACTTCCTCTTCCGGCATGCTGAGCGATAACACAAAGGGCGGATCGAGGAACTGGGATTCGATTGTATTCTCGCGATATCTTTTGACGAATCTCTCATACCGGATCTTTTCATGCGCGGCATGCTGGTCGATCAGAAAGAGCTTCTTGTCATATTCGACGAGCCAGTAGGTATCAAAGAGCTGTCCGATCAGCCTGTGCCCTTTCATGGCCTCTTCGCTTAAGAATGACAGCTGGCTGAAGCTTTCATTTTCCGGTTTGACAGGTTCCGGTGCGGATCCTCTCAGGATATCCCGTAACGGGTCTTCCGGGTCCGGTTGCATAACTGTCACGGGCCGGTCTGAATCATCATCTGTGCGCATGACCGGAATATCCGCAGTTTTTACTTTATCCACACGATAGTTGATCTCTTCCGAGAGCCGCCTGGTCTCAAAGGGCTCCGGCAGGATCCTTTCCGGTGTGTTCATTTGCGGCGTGGTGCTCTTTTCCGCATCCGGGATCAGTTCCTTGTGTTTTAACGCATTAAGCGAAGTGTTTAACAACGCGTCATAGACGACATCCGCATGCAGCAGACGGATCTCCAGCTTGGCCGGATGCACGTTGACATCGAGCAGTTCTGAGGGAATATCAAAATACAGGATGGCATAAGGGTACTTATGCAGCATCAGATACGCTTTATAGGCTTCATCCAGCGAACGGTTCAAAACATTGCAGGTTACGTTCCGCTGATTGACGAAAAAGATCTCATAATGCCTGTTGCTCCTGCAAAGCTCCGGTTTCCCGATATAGCCGCGGATACTGACTTCTTCCGATTCATAGCTTACAGGCAGGAGGAGGTCCAGCACGTCTTTCCCGTAAAGGAGATAGATCACGTTTTCAATCTTACCGTCTCCCGGGGTCTGCTGTTTTACGGTACCGTTGACGATGAACTTGAATGCGATCTCCGGATGGGACAGCATCATATGTTCCATCATTTCGGCGATCGCGGTTCCTTCTGACGTGGCGCTTTTTAAGAATTTCCGCCTTGCAGGCACATTGAAGAACAGATTCCTGACGATCATCGTGGTGCCGTCGGGAACACCGGCATCTTCAAATACCATTTCCTTGTCGCCTTCGATCACATATCGGGTCCCGCAAAGGCTTCCTGCGGTCTTGGTCAGAAGTTCCACTCTGGCAACGGATGCGATACTGGAAAGCGCTTCCCCGCGAAAACCCAAGGATGTAACATCCATCAGATCCTCGATCGTTGTGATCTTACTGGTCGCATGACGCATGAATGCGGTCTTGATATCATCGCGTTCGATCCCGCTCCCGTTGTCCGTGATGCGGATATAGTCGATTCCGCCGTTTTTGATCTCCACGGTAATCAGTTTCGCGCCGGCGTCGATCGCGTTTTCGAGCAGTTCCTTCACGACGGAGCGCGGACGCTCCACAACCTCGCCTGCCGCGATCTGATCGATCGTTTTTTTATCAAGCATATGGATATTCTGCATATTACCACCTGTTCTTCAGTTTGCTCTGCAAAAGAGACAGCGTATTCAATGCCTCCATCGGCGTGATATGATCGATATCCAGCCGTTTGATCTCTTCGATGATGTCATCGTCCCGTACCGTATCGAACAAAGACATCTGGTTGAGATCCACCTCATCGGCCTTTTTGACGCCCTTATCCTCTCCAGCGATGATCTGGATCGATCTTGCGATGTCATTCTGTCCGAGCTGTGCCACCAGTTCCTTGGCCCGCTC
>JAGCXZ010000146.1 GCA_017961065.1 Lachnospiraceae bacterium | reverse complement strand
GCAGGCGTCGGGGAACCGTGGTTTGACAGTGTGGAGTCCATTCTTTCACACGCGCTCTACAGCATCCCGGCAGTCAAAGGCGTACAGTTCGGGCTCGGCTTTGACGGGTTCCGCTACTACGGAAGCGAATACAACGATCCGATCAGGATCGAGGATGACAGGATATTTACCACAAGCAACCACAACGGCGGTATTAACGGAGGTATTACGAACGGTATGCCGATCCTCTTCAGAACGGCAGTCAAACCGACCCCGTCGGTGTTCTCTAAGCAGGACAGCATCGATATCGACACGCGTGAAAATACTTCCGTACAGATCACGGGCCGGCATGATCCGGCTGTCATTCACAGAGCCAGAGTCGTAGTTGACAGCGTGACGGCTCTTGCGCTGTATGATCTGCTGGCTGTCAGATACGGCACGGATTATTTTATGCCGGAAAAGTAAGGGATAAGCAATCAGAGGGAGCAGAAATGGAATATGGTCTGATCGGTGCAAAACTCGGGCACAGTTATTCGAAGCAGATCCATGAACAGATCTGCGGTTATACTTATGAACTGAAGGAATTATCGGAATCCGAACTGGATCCGTTCATGAGAGAACGCAGCTTTTCCGGGATCAATGTCACGATCCCGTATAAGCAGGATGTGATCCCGTATCTGGATCACGTGGACCCGGAAGCGGCAAAGATCGGTGCCGTTAACACCGTCGTGAACCGCAACGGAAAATTATACGGTTACAATACGGATTTCTACGGACTGAAACAGATGATGGAGCAGGAAGGATTTGATCCTGCCGGCAAAAAGGTTCTGATCCTCGGGAGCGGCGGGACCAGCAGGACAGTGCGTGCGGTCTGTGAAGCACTGCAGGCCCGGCAGATCCTGACCGTCAGCCGCAAAAAAACTTCCGATCCCGGTATGATCAGCTATGAAGAACTTCCGGCACATGCCGATGCGGACTGCCTGATCAATACGACACCGATCGGGATGTACCCGAACATGGATGCGGAACCGGTTGATCTTTCTGTTTTCCGTGATCTGAGATCCGTCGTGGACGTGATCTACAATCCGCTGCGTACAAGACTGGTCCTTGACGCGCAATCGCGCGGGATCAGGGCATGCGGCGGACTGAAAATGCTGATCGGCCAGGCGGTTGTTGCGGCCGGCCTCTTTACCGGAGAAAACATCCCTGAAAGCAAGGGGATCAGCGCATACCGGTTTGTTTTCAACGAGAGATCCAATATCGTTTTAACGGGCATGCCCGGTGCGGGCAAGAGCACGGTCGGGAAAATGCTTGCGCAAAAGCTGGATCGTACATTCATTGATACGGATGAGGAGATCGTCCGCAGGGAAGGCTGTTCGATCCCCGAGATCTTTTCTTCCCGCGGCGAGGCGGCGTTTCGGCAGATGGAGGTAAAGACCGCGCAGGAACTCCTGGAGAAAGCGCATTGCGTGATCGCAACAGGCGGAGGATTCTTACTGGATCCGGTCTGCGAAAGAGCCATGAAGGCCTACGGAACGGTATTCTTTCTGAACAGGGATCCTTCCGGCATACGTCCGACGGATGACAGACCGCTGGCGGATGATCCGGAAAAGATCGCTGCGTTATACAGGCAGAGACTGCCGCGCTATCAGGAACTTGCGGATCACACCGTACCGGTGGAAGGAGAGCCTTCCGATGTGTGCGCTGCGATCATGCAGATCCTTGAGGGGGAATGAGAATGCAGATCAGAGTCATCAACGGACCCAACATCAACATGCTCGGCATACGGGAACCGGAGATCTACGGAAAGACCGGATATGAAGATCTCTGCGCGAAACTGCGCGAACATGCACAGACATTGTCTGTTGATCTTGAGATCTTACAGAGCAATCACGAGGGAGACCTTGTCGATATGATCCAGGAAGCCTACGGGAAGTCGGATGCGATCATCATCAATCCCGGCGCTTATACGCATACCAGCATCGCGATACTGGATGCGGCAAAAGCGGTAGGCCTTCCGGTCGTGGAAGTTCATATCTCGGATGTTTCCGTGCGCGAGGACTTCAGACAGATCAGCTACATCAGGCAGGCCTGCGTGCATACGATCATGGGACACGGCATCAGCGGCTATCTCGAAGCGGTTGATTTTCTTATGGAATATCTGAAACAGGCCGGGAGAGAATAAGCGTGAACATCGTCATTCAAAAGGCAACAGCATGCGGCACGATCAAGGCGCAGCCGTCCAAAAGCATGGCGCACAGGTATATCATCTGCGCAATGCTATCGGAAGGCGAGAGCAGGATCAGGGGACTGGCGGAATCGGAAGATATCCTTGCCACCATGGACTGCGCGCGTGCACTCGGTGCAGAACTGAAAAAAGACGGTGAAGATCTTCTGGTCAGAGGGATTTCAGACAGAAAGCCTGCCGGGGAGATCGTTTTTTCCTGCAGAGAGAGCGGGAGTACGATGCGCTTTTTCATGGGGATCGCCATGGGACTCGGATGCAGGGCGCGCTTTTACGGAAGCAGGACACTCCTGCAGAGACCGTTTTCCGTTTATGAAGAGATCGCAAAGCGGCAGGGGATCACATTTGTCAGGAACGAAGACCACATTCTGGTGGACGGGAAACTGCAGCCGGGTGATTTTGAGATCCCGGGGGATGTGAGCAGCCAGTTTATTTCCGGCTTGCTGTTTGTTCTGCCGCTGCTTGAAAAAGACAGCCGGATCGTTCTTTTGCCGCCTGTTGAGAGCAGATCCTATATCGATCTGACACTGCAGGCTCTGCGTGACTTCGGCGTTTGCGTTGAAAACGACCTCAGCATCGGCGGAAAGCAATCGTATCGTTGCAATACAATAGATGTGGAAGGTGATATGAGCAATGCAGCCTTCCCGGATGCACTGAATCTGCTTGGCGGATCCGTGAAGATCACGGGCCTTTCAGCCGATTCTTCGCAGGGAGACAGGGTGTATCGTGAATACTTCCAAAAGCTGCGGGAAGGGGATGCCTGTCTGGATCTTACCGACTGCCCGGATCTGGGACCGGTATTGTTTGCCGTGGCAGCATGCCTTCACGGCGGTACGTTTACCGGGACGAGAAGGCTTAAGATGAAAGAGAGCGACCGCGGTACCGTCATGTGTGAAGAACTGGCAAAATGCGGTGTGGGTACGCATATGGAAGATGATTCCGTCAGGATCCTGCCGTCGGTTCTACATGCGCCGGATCAGAACCTGTTGGGACACAATGACCACAGGATCGTCATGGCACTTTCCGTGATACTCACGCGGACCGGCGGAACGATCGAGGGCGCGCAGGCAGTTTCCAAGAGTTATCCGACTTTTTTTGATGACCTTAAAAGCCTGGGCATTCCGTTAGAGAGAGTGGAGTCATAAGAAAACTATGCTGAAATGGGATCATAAAGACAATATCCTGATCGTCGGTCTCGGACTGATCGGCGGCAGTTATGCAAGAGCATTAAAAAAACAGGGCTATACCGTAAACGCGATTGATAAGGATCCGGACGCGATCGCATATGCACTGGAAGAAAGGATCATTGACAGAGGCAAAACGGATGCATCTCTGATACAAGACGCCGACCGTATCATCCTGGCGCTCTATCCGTCGCTTGTTACGGACTGGATCAGAATGCACCGGGGTGATTTTAAAAGCGGGTCTTTATTGACGGATGTAACGGGGATCAAGTCCGCGATCGTCTATGAGATCCAGAAGATTCTGCCCGAAGACGCCGAGTTTATCGCGGCGCATCCGATGGCAGGCCGCGAGGTGTACGGCGTAAGGAACAGCAGCGAGAAGATCTTTACCGGTGCCAATTATATCGTAGTCCCGACGGAGAAGAACACACCTGATGCGGTTGCGTGGTGCAGGGAACTGGGACAGATTCTCGGCTTTTCCACCATCTCCGTGCTGAGCCCCGAAGAACATGACAAGATGATCGCCTATGTCTCACAGCTGACGCATTGCATTGCCGTTGCGCTGATGACATGTGAGGACAACGAACACCTGAAGGATTATACCGGTGACTCGTTCCGGGATCTGACCAGGATCGCGAATATCAACGCCGATATGTGGACCGAACTGTTCTTTATGAACAGGGAAGCCTTACTGGAATACATGGACGGTTTTATCGATGAAATGAAGACGCTCCGCGACATGATCGACAGACAGGATCAGGCGGGGCTGAAGGCCAAGATGCAGTTGTCTTCGCAACGCAGGGGACAATTTGACAGGAAACCCTAGGAGGTCAGAGATGGGAGTAGAGTTTATCAGAAAACTGGCACTGCCGGCAGAAACCAAGGAAATGTGTCCCCTGACGGGGGAGCTTCAGAAGATCGTCAAAAGATCCAAGGAAGAGATCGCCGAGATCTTTTCGGGCGCAAGCAACAGGCTCATGTTGATCGTCGGACCGTGTTCCGCGGATAATGAGGACAGTGTGATCGATTATATCAAAAGACTCCGTCCGCTGCAGGACAGGGTTGCGGAAAAGATCCTGATCGTACCCCGTCTTTACACCAACAAGCCGCGTACGACCGGTGAAGGGTACAAGGGCATGCTGCATCAACCCAAACCGGATGAAAAGCCGGATCTGTTCAAGGGGATCATCGCGACCAGGCATCTGCACATCCGCGCGATCGAGGAGACAGGATTCGCATGTGCGGACGAGATGCTCTATCCGGAAAATCACCAGTATCTGGATGATCTGCTCTCGTATGTTGCGGTGGGCGCCAGAAGCGTGGAAGACCAGCAGCACAGGCTGACAGCCAGCGGCATCTCCGCACCGGTTGGCATGAAGAACCCGACCAGCGGTGATTTTGCCGTAATGCTGAATGCGATCCAGGCCGCGCAGCATCCGCATACCTTTATCTACCGCGGATGGGAAGTGAAATCTTCCGGTAACCCTTATGCACATGCGATCTTAAGAGGATATACGAACAAGCACGGCGAATCCCAGCCGAATTACCACTACGAGGATCTGATCCGGCTCTATCATATGTATCAGGCCAAGGAACTTTCCAATCCGGCTGTGATCATCGATACCAATCATTCGAATTCCGGAAAGGATCCGTTTGAGCAGCCGCGTATCATCAAAGAAGTCATGAATTCCATGAAGCACAACGAGAGCGTCGGTAAGATGATCAAAGGCTTCATGGTGGAGAGTTATATCGAGGACGGCTGTCAGAGAGTCGGCGGCGGGGTTTACGGCAAATCGATCACGGACCCTTGTCTGGGATGGGAAAAGACGGAACGCCTCATCCTGGATATGGCGGAATTTGACTGGAATTGATCTTTTGAAAAAAAATCTTGACAGAATGAAACATGTCACGTAATATAATGGGCAAGCCGAGATTGCGAAAGCGATAAAGGCCATACATAAACCGTTGATGGAGAGTGAGTAGGTTACACCTCTGATCCGTACAGAGAGCCGCTGGTGCTGAGAATGCGGTGGGTCATGCGAAACTGAATGGACTCCTGAGGGCAAGGGGAAAAGGAGAGATCCCAAGTATCCGAGCCGGGGTAAGATCCCCCGTGATCAAAGATCAGCATATGATAGTATGCGTGAGTGGGTACGCAATGTACCAAGCCGGGTGGCACCGCAGGAATTTCCTGTCCCAGCAAGTTTTTGCTGGGACTTTTTTTATTCATTCAAAGGAAAAACCGCAGTCCCGGTTTCACGCCAACCCACGTTCCGGCCGGGGTGTTCCGGTCACAACAGGAGGAGAATTATGAAAGCAACAAAGATCATCGCAACAGTAATGACAGCAGCAATGGTATTCGCGTTTACCGGATGCGGCGCTGCATCGCAGGATGTGC
>JAGCXZ010000145.1 GCA_017961065.1 Lachnospiraceae bacterium | reverse complement strand
GCCGGCGATATTCCGAACATTCAGGCAGACGGTTACAGAACGGCATCTACGCTCGGTATTCCCGTAACCGACGGCCTGACGATCCGGTTCCATTCCATGAGTCTGCCGACGGCGCGCCTGGTATGGCACTGCGCTTATGTGGATCTGTTCTATTCGGCGGATAAGATGCCCGGCGGCGACGATTACAGGGAATACGCGCTGATCCGTCTGGACGGCGAAAACTGGGAAGCTGAAAACGTTGCAGATAACAAACTGCTGGTAAATATCGGAGATGATTTTGACGGATGGGATGCATGGAAGGAAGCCAACAAGAAGGGCTACGACTGCACGATCCGGTTCCGCAGGCAGGATAATGTGATCACAACGACTACGGAAAATCAGGGGATCAGCATTAGGAACGTCACAACGATCCTGGATTCGCCTGAGGAAGTATATGCTTCGCTGACCGGTGACCAATGCGCGCTCACAAATATCAGACTGTCTGTTGAGGGAGATTCTTAAATATGTCTTTGATATCGATCCAGTTTTTTCTTTTTTTCTTTCTGGTTTGCGTGATCTACTTTCTGCTTCCTGCAAAGGCGCAGTGGGTATGGCTTCTGATCGCAAGCCTCGTTTTCTATTACAGTCACAGCTTCTATTCCCCGCATGTGTATCTGTGGTTCCTTGGGATCGTTCTCATCAACTGGGGCGGCGCGCTCTTTATGGATAAGCCCCGCGCGGGAAAGATCGTCTTCCGGTGCGTGCTTATATTCGACGTGCTCGCGCTGTGCCTGTTCAAGTATTCGGAATTTATTTACAGCATCATCCTTGCGATCGGCAAACTCTTTGGCGCTGATTTTACCAACTACTTATGCGACCTCATCGTTTACTACACGAAGAGTTACTGCCCGGAGAAGATCTCTTATTTTGCGCTCATCATTATCGCCTATATCACGGACGTCTACTGGGGCAAGAGCAAGGCACTCAAAAACCCCGGCAAGGCGCTTCTGTTCACATCCTATTTCCCGCTGATGACTTCCGGCCCGATCGTGACGATCGAGCAGATGGAAGGACAGCTCTTCGGGGAAAAGCACAGGTTTTCCTATGACCGCTGCGTGCGGGGCATGGAACGGGTGCTGTGGGGCCTGTTTAAGAAACTTGTGATTTCGGAGCGGCTTGCGGTCATTGTCACGATGATCTATGAGCACTATGAGGTTTTTAACGGCTTCTATATCTTTGTAGCGACGGCCTTCTTTGCGCTGCAGCTCTACTGTGATTTTTCCGGACTGATGGACATCGTGCTCGGGTGTTCGGAAGTGCTTGGCATCAACCTGCCGGAAAACTTTCAGACGCCGTTCTATTCGGTCAGTCTTTCGGAGTTCTGGAGAAGATGGCATATCACGCTGGGTGCGTTCCTGCGCGATTACGTGCTCTATCCGCTCGAGAGAAGCGCGCTCTTAAAAAAGATGCGCAAGTTCTGCAAGGCGCATCTTGGCAAGGGATATGAGAAGAAATACAATTTCCCGCTCTACTTCAGTCTGCTCATTTCATGGTTTCTGATCGGACTGTGGCACGGCGGCGGCTGGAATTATATCTTCGGTGTCGGCCTTTACATGTGGGCCGTGATCGTTTTGGGAGAACTGCTTTCTCCGGTATTTAAATGGCTGGTAAAGGTTTTGCACATCAATACGGAGTGTGCATCCTATACGCTGTTCCTGCGGCTTAGGACCTTTGTCCTGTTCATGTTCGGTTTATCGTTCTTCAGGGCAAATACACTCGAAGACGGCTTCCTGATGTGGAAGAGTGCTTTTGCGCGGTTTAACCCCTGGATCTTCTTTGATGAGAGCTTCTATAACATGGGACTTGACCGCAGGGAATGGGGCATCCTTCTGATCGGGCTGCTGGTACTGTTTGTGGTATCCTACCTGGCGCAGAAGCGCGACGTTCGGGCATTCCTCCACGAACAGAATTTTGTTGCAAGGCTTTTGCTCTTTGCGGTGCTCTTTGCGGTGATCATCGTATACGGCTGGTATGGCGCGGATTACAACGCTGCTGATTTTATCTACGGAAGGTTCTGATCCATGGACAAGAAAAACAAGATCATCAATTTCATTAAGGGCCTGATCGTGATCGCAACGGCAGTCACCATCGTGATCGGCCTCTCAAAGATTCTCGTATTAAAGAGCGAGGACGGCATCAACCAGTTCGACGCGTTTTACAAGCAGCCGGAGAACTCGATCGATGTGCTGTTTTCCGGAAGTTCCAAAGTGTACTGCGATATCTCGACGGGCGCACTCTGGGATCAGTACGGGATCGCATCCTTTGACCTTGGCGGTGCGGAGGCGCCGGCCTGGGTATCCTATTATCAGATCAAGGAAGCGCTTCGCACCCAGCGGCCGAAAGTCATCTGCTATGAGGTTTCGGTTGCGGCGATGTTCAACTTCGAATACCAGAAGAACAGCTGGGCGAGCGACAACAGTTACGGCATGAAGTGGAATTCCAACCGGATCGACCAGCTGAAAGTCAACTCGACGGACAGTGATTTTAAGCTGCGCTTAAATCCGTTCAACATCATTCACGGCCGGTACAAAGACTTAAACGAGAATGATTTTACCAACGTGCGCAACACGGTCAATTACAAGGGGTTTGACCCGAGAGAAAACGTCATGGAGCTGGAGAGACCGGTTCTGTGCGATGAGAGTGAGTGCACGCCGTGCGCCGAAAAAGACGAGGAATACATCCGCAAGATCTGCGCGCTCGGCAGGGAAGAGGGGATTCCCGTTCTGCTGTTCGCATCCCCCGATTCGCTTGATGATGCGGAGGAGCGGATCAACAATTACATCGGTATGATCGCCGAAGACGAAGGTGTTGAATTTATTGATTTTAACAGAAGATATGATGAACTCGGATTGGATTTTGCAACCGACATGGCGGATACGGATCACTTGAACTACAGCGGCAATCTCAAGTACGCGACGCTGCTTGGTAAGATGCTGAAAGAGCGCTTTGATCTGCCCGACAGACGCGGCGATGAGCGCTATGTATCCTGGGAGTGGGATGCGGCCCTGCAGCGTGCCGAACGCACGGACCTTGAGATCATGAACGCGAAGTCGATCACCGATGTGATGAACTTAACGGGCTCCCACCATCTGGTATTTGCGATCATGGACGATAAGGCGGTGATCTTTGAAAACAACCGTCAGGTGGATTCGCAGCAGATCAGTGAGAGCGGCGATCCGAAGTTTAGGATGGTATACCGTAACGGGGACGATACGTTCCTGTTTACGGAAGGCACGTACAAATACGGGCGGACCTGCATTCTCTATATCAACGATACGGAGTACTGGGAGACGCTTGACAATATCGCGTTCGTCTATGATACGATGCGGCATGAATTCGTAAGATATCTGTTCTTCTGACGGCCCTGCGGGACGGGGTTTGTGGTCCGTTTTTGCCGAATGGTGTTTTGGACAAAGGAGCTGGCGCATGATCAAAGTCATCAACAATCTGTTTATGCTTAATACGGAACACACGACCTATGCATTCCGCATCAGCGAGGATCATCTGATCGAGCATCTGCATTACGGTGCGCTCCTGCCTGTACCCGTACAGGGAGATGATACAGAGCGTGCGCTGATGCATAAGGTCAGCCACGACAAGGGGACGACGATCAATTACAGGAAGGAATCTCCGTTGACGATCGAGGATCTGCCTTTGGAAGTATCCTCATACGGCAAAGGCGATTTCAGGGAGCCGATGTTGGTGCTGTCCTATGCGGACGGCAGCAGGACATCGGATTTTATTTATAAGTCCCACGAGATCAGCAACGACTTGGCGGAGATCCCGCATCTTCCGTCTGCTGTAGCGGCAGATGATGACCCGGTCAGTCAATTAACGCTGCATCTGACAGAGCGTAGCAAGGGCGTGCGCCTGGATCTGATCTATACGGTATATCCGGAGACAGACGTCATCACAAGGCGTGCGGTCCTGATCAATGATACCGAAGAGAAAGTCACGATCGAAAGGCTTCTTAGCACCCAGGTCGACCT
>JAGCXZ010000144.1 GCA_017961065.1 Lachnospiraceae bacterium | reverse complement strand
TGCGCGAGCTTGGTCTTGCCGTTGTTCATTTCAACGGGAACGGAGAGGTGCGCGAACGGAACTTCTTCCGGCGCCTCATTTTCCTGCGGCTTATTTTCCGGTTCCGCTTCGGGTTCCTTGGTATTTTCCGATGCTTCCGCCGCTTTTTTCAGATCCTGCAGTTTGTCCGTCAGGGCGGACTGATCTGTTTTGTTTCCGCAGCCCGCAGCAAGCAGGCAGCACGATACAAGCAGCAGGGATGCGATCTTGGCTCGTTTCATGAATACTGATCCTTCCTTTCAAAATCCGGTCTGAGAGCGGGCGTTCCCGCCATCACCGTTACATTGTATCAGATAATATCCGGGGTGAATACCGCCAAAGGTCTGTATCAAAAAAGGACAGGAAATTTCCTGTCCTGTATAGTATATGAAAATCAATACCGTGTGTTTACCGCATCAGATAGCAGCGGATGCCGTAGAGCAGCAGCAGATGAACGGGATAGAAGCAGTAGAAGAACCACTTGGCGCCTTTTCCTTTTTCCCCGTTGTAGAAATACAGGGGAATATAGGCGATGCTGGCCGTGACGCGTGAGTATTTGTTCATCCACTCCCAGAAGAAGAGGATGCCGCCGCCAACCACATAGGCCTTGCGGTCAAGCGTAAAGAGCGGATACAGCAGATACAGGGCGCTGATCACGAGGACTCCCCTGAAGCTGTAATCGCATTTTGCAAAGTATGCCAGCAGGGCACCGCCCGCAACAGGCAGGAAGATCAGCAGATTCCGCACATTGACCGAAATGGTCAACTTCTTTATTTCTTCCATTAAAATCAAAACCAGCAGTCCGATGGACAGCGTGATCATAACGCTCTGCTTCTCCCAGTTCGGAAGGATGCCGCCGTCTGCCAGGTCGTAAGGAATGTCCGACAAGACGGCAAAGATCAGCAGGCGGATCAGATACCGCCACCTGTTGTGTGTGTGGAACAGTCCTTCCACGAGCATGAAGCAGAAGAGGGGAAAAGCGATACGGCCGATGATGCGGCAGGCCTCATAAGCAGTGTCGAGCAGACGCATCATCCTGTAGCCCATGGTTTCCAGATTGGCGTCGGTGTACGGCTGGATCACGAATGCACCGACATGATCGATGAACATCGTCGTATAGGCAATGATCTTTAAATGAAAGATTGTAAGACCTTTTTTTACGGGTGTTTTAACTGCTTCGTCCATGTCTGCTATCATATCATAATACGATACACGTCACAAGCACCCAAAAAAGATGCTACCTTTTTGGAAAGGATTTGATATACTATAATACGGAAACAAAACGAAAGGCATTCGTCACGTGAAGAGAACAGGGATCATCCTTGCCGTGCTTGCAAGCTTGCTCTTATGCGCCTGCGGCGGTGAGGAGGCAAAATCATATATCGATCAGGGTATGGACGCGCTCGAGGTGCTGGATTACGCAACGGCATCCACTGCTTTTGATGCGGCGCTTGCCGGGGGCGAGGACGCACAGCAGGCCTACAGAGGGCAGGGGATCGCGCTTCTGGGCCTTGCCCGCTACGAGGAAGCCGGGGCGGCTCTGGAAAACGCGTTGCTTTGTTCCGACGGCCGTGTCGGCAAGATCGAGTATGATATTTCCTATTATCTTGCGGTGGCGCAGGTCAAGAGCGGGAACCTGCAGGAAGCATACGAAACCTATACGGCTATCCTGGCGATGAACGAGAAGGATGCCAAGGCATACTATCTGCGCGGCAAGGTCAGCCTCAGCATGGGTGACCTGGGTGCTGCGCTGACTGATTTTGACCAGTCCATCGTCTTATCCCCGACGGATTATGACGGCTATATTCGGATCTGCAAGGATCTGACCAACGCAGGCTACGCAAGCGACGGTCTGGCCTATATCCAGCGCGCGATGAACACTGATTACAAGAAGTCCGAATACCAGATGGGTGTCTTCCATTATTATGCGGGCGAGTACGAGGACGCGCGGACCTGCTTTGAGAACAGCCGCGGCAAGAAGGACACCAAGGATCTGATCCTCTATCTTGGCAGGACCTATGAGGCGCTTGGCGATCTGAACTACGCGACGGCGCTTTATACCGAGTACCTCGCAGAGCATCCGGAGGAAACGGAACTCTATGTGCAGATGGGACTTGCCAAAATGGACCTCAAAGACTACGAGGGCGCGCTTGCGGCCTTTGAGGCGGGCATCGCGACAGGTGATGTCGAATACATGCAGAGCCTGAAGTTTGACCGGATCGTGGCATACGAATATCTGCTTGATTTCAAGAAAGCCGCCGTCATGATGAAGGAGTATCTCGAGGAGTATCCCAACGACGAAGCGGCCAAACGCGAGTATGATTTTCTGAAGACCCGATAAAACGGGCAAATCACAACATATTCCACCCTTTCCAAATAAATAACACAAGATATAGTATTTCCTGTTGACTTTTGCAACAAGGCAATGCTATACTTGATACAGTGGGCGATACCTAGGGGAAAATTGCCCTTATTCGTACCGGTTCGTGCAAAAGCATGCCGCTAAATTGACCCGCGGTCGGTATGGATTTTTAAAAAGAATCGATAAGAGGGAAGGGAGTTTTTTGATGTTTAATGTAGTAAAACGTGATGGGGAGATTACAGATTTCAACTTGAGCAAGATCAACGATGCGATCATGAAAGCATTCGTTGCATGCGAGAAGCAGTACAACAACGACATGATCGATCTTTTAGCACTTCGTGTGACCGCCGATTTCCAGACAAAAATGAAAGACAATCTGATCCATGTGGAGGATATCCAGGACAGCGTTGAGACCGTTTTGGAGCAGGCCGGATATACAGATGTAGCCAAGTCTTACATTCTCTACCGCAAACAGAGAGAGAAGATCCGCAACATGAAATCCACCATCCTGGATTATAAGGATGTCGTAAACAGTTACGTGAAAGTCGAAGACTGGAGAGTTAAGGAGAATTCCACCGTTACCTATTCCGTAGGCGGCCTGATCTTAAGCAATTCCGGCGCCGTAACCGCGAACTACTGGCTGTCTGAGATTTACGACCAGGAGATCGCGGAAGCACACCGTAACGCAGACCTGCATATTCACGATCTTTCCATGTTAACGGGTTACTGCGCAGGCTGGTCCTTAAAGCAG
>JAGCXZ010000143.1 GCA_017961065.1 Lachnospiraceae bacterium | reverse complement strand
TCTGCATCCTGTACACGGGGAACGGCGACAGCGATCCGATCAAAAAATTTATTGCGGATCATCATTATGAGAGCAGATTTATTTATGAGCATGAGAGACAGGACTTTGAGCAGCTGCTTTCTCATTGTGTCTTCTTTTTAAACACTTACCCGGCAGCAGGAGGCCTCATGGCCCAGTATGCCGTGGCGCACGGCAGACTGCCGGTTACGTTTACGGACAGTGTTACGGACACAACAGATCTTTTTCTGGATCGCGAAAAGGCAGGCAGATTTGTGTTTACCGATGTGGAGAGCGTATGCAGATATACAGACCGCCTGCTGGACGATGATGCGTTCCTCAAAGAAGAGGAGTCATACCTGGAGGACCTGATCATTTCGGAGGAGGATTTTTCCGGGCAGTTGCGATCGATCATGCGGAATAAACCCGGCAGGATCCGGTTTTCGTACTCGCCAGAAGAGGTCAGGGATACGGCGGAACAGGGAAAACTGGCGTATCAACTGTCTGAGAGCGAACTGCATAAACTGCTGTTTGCTTCAGATAAAACCAGACTGCTGTTTCCGGTCCGGTATATCAGATATCTGATCGAACAGTCGCAGCAAAAGGAATAGGCAGATGGAAAAAGAGTTATTTTCGATCGTACCATACACATCCGAATATGAGGAAAGTTGGGACGATTTTGTCATGCGATCAGCGGTCGGTGGAACGTTTCTGCAGACAAGACGCTTTTTGAATTACCATCCGGAGGGGAGATTTACCGATGCTTCGTTTCTGATCATGGATCAGAAAAATCACATTGCGGCCGTCTGCCCGGGATGCAGTACGGAAAGCGGCGACAAAAAGGTCTTTGTTTCGCACAAAGGATCCACATTTGGCGGTCTGCTGACAGACAGGAAGTACTACAAGGCAGAGAAAGTGCTGATGCTCGTGGAAGCGATGGACACTTATCTGAAGGAAAGGTTTGACCGCTGTGAACTGAAACTGACGCTGGATCTGTATTCCGGGATAAGCCTTGACCTCCTCAAGTACTGCCTGCAGTACCACGGGTATTCCTCGTTTCGTGAACTCAACAGCTATCTGGATCTGAAAGCGCTGCCGGATCCGGTTTATCTGGCATTTGACAGGAATAAAAACCGTAACATAGAAAAATGCGAGAAGCAGGGACTGTCTTTTCGGACGCTGCAGAGCGCGGATGAGATCAGGGGCTTCCATGAACTGCTCACAAAGAATCTTGAGAAATACGGGTTGAAACCGATCCACTCCGTCGATGAGATAGAAGATTTCAGGACAAACAGACTGCAGCGGGAGACCAGGTTTTACGGCGTATTTCTGGAAGAGAAGATGATGGCGGCGGGCATGATGTTCGTCTTCGAACAGACCAACGCGATCCATGCGCAGAACCTTTCTGCGGATTATACCTTTACGGAATACAGCCCGATCACTTATTTGTATTACAAGGTTATTGAGGCGGCCAAAAACGAAGGCTTCTCGATCCTGACATGGGGTATTTCAACCGAAAACAAAGGCAGGGAGATCAATCTCTCCCTGATGCGCAATAAGGAGAGTTACGGCAGTCTGCATACCGTGAACGAAACATTTTATAAGGAATGGGATTGAATGGAAAAGATATTGATCTTTGGCACCGGAAGCGTTGCGGAGGTGCTGTTTGGCGAACTGAACGATGCTGTGGAGGTGCTCGCTTTTATCCACTCTGACGAGAACGTTACGGAATTTCACGGCTATCCCGTGATCCGTCCCCGGGATATTTCCGGCTATGCATACTCCAAAGTGATCATTGCCAGCGGGTATTATTTTGCGATGGAAAAGATCCTGCTCGAACACGGCGTTCCGCAGGAAAAGATCGTCGGGTTTATCTTTGATGAATCTGAGTTTTACCTCAAAACAGCCGGGGAAACGGATCGTTTTTTCAACGACACATTTCACCGTGACTATATGAAAAAGATCCTCAGATCGGACAGGCTGCTGCCCGTACTCTATCCTTGCTGCGTGTGGAAAAACAACGCGTTTCCAAAGATCCGGAAAGACTTTGTCCGCGAGCAGACTACCGCCTATCTGGCGCAGGAACTGAAAAGAAAAAACGTTGAGGGCGCGATCGCGGAACTCGGTGTTTTTCAGGGCGATTTTACGGTTGTTATGAACGATGCTTTTCCGGACAGAGTGATCTATCTGTTCGACACATTCTGCGGTTTTGCCTCGGCCGATGTTCTGGAGGATGAGAATACATCCAACAAGCAGAATGAACTGCGTAAGTTCAAAGACACCAGTGTGGAGTATGTTCTGTCGCGCCTGCGCGATGATGCGCAGTGTGTTGTGAAAAAGGGTTATTTTCCCGATACATTCGACCTTCATACGGAGAAATTCGCGTTCGTCAGCGTGGATCTGAACATGAAAAATGCCGTTATGTCAGCACTGGAACTGATCTGGCCAAGGATCAGCCCCGGCGGATATATGCTGATCAGTGACTATAACGCGCCGTTTTATGAAGGAACCCGCGAAGCGGTTCAGGCTTTCTGTGATGAGAAGAATATTGCCATCGTAGCCCTTCCGGATCTGTACGGAAGCGCGCTGCTGTGCAAGAATGGGGACGCAATATGAAAGAATACGGTGGATATCTGCCGTTCGAACTCCGTAAAGGATGCGAATGGTATACGGGGGAATCCGTGATCGCGTTGAACAGTGCCCGTTACGGGATCGTGTATGCGGTAAGGGATGCCGGATACCGGAAGATCCATATTCCGTTTTATATGTGCGATACCGTCAAGGATGCGCTGGATAAGTACGGGATCGCTTATGAACTGTATCACTTTGATGAGAAGTTTGAACCGGCGGGTCTGAACGTACGGGATCGGGAGGCGGTCCTGTATCCGAACTATTACGGTCTCTGCAGCGCGGACAAATGCGCGCGGATCCTGCAAACGTACAAAAATGTGATCTTCGATAACACGCAGGCGTTTTTTGCGCCTCCCGTCAAAGGTGCATATAACGTTTATTCCTGCAGGAAATTTATCGGTGTGAGCGACGGCGCCTATGTGGTGAAAGAGGGAATCGTACGGCAGTCACTTGAAGCGGATATCTCGTACGGGCGAATGACGTATCTGTTTAAATGCATGGAAGAAGGGACCAATGCCGCCTATCCGGACAGCCTTGATCTCGAGCAGACCCTGACGGATTCACCGATGCGGTCCATGTCGGCCCTTACGCATATGCTGATGCAGAATGCGGATTATGAGATGATCATCACCGCCAGGAAAGAGAATTACCGGAAACTGGATCAGCTGCTTGGGAAAGCAAACGGGTATGCTCCGGTTCTGAAGGAGGAATGCATACCCATGATCTATCCGTTTCTGGTGGAGGATGAAGAACTGCGGCACCGGCTGGTGTCGGAGTATCATATATATATCCCGCAATGGTGGAAGGTGCTTCTTGAACGGGAAGGCATGACTTCGTTTGAGGAAAGAATGATCAGGTATCTTCTGCCGCTCCCGGTTGACCAGAGATACAACGGGACGGATATGGAAGCGATGGCTTCCTGTATCATGAGGGCTGTTAAATGAAGCAGGAAAAGAAGAATCCAATAGCGGAAGCAGCTGCATATGCGCGCCTCCAACTGTATCTGAAGCGTCTTCAGTTCGGAAAACGCCGCTACCCGGTTTCCTTTGACCGGAAAGATCTGGATGAAGTAAAGAGGCTGGTTGAACACAATAAGGAATTCCTTGTATATCTCAGCCGCTCCCCTTTCCGCAAGAGAAAGCAGGAAAAGAAAAATAAAAAGATCTGTTTCGTTCTGGTTCCGTATGAATACGGCGATTGGCATCAGTTCACGCTGAATCAGGCGCTTCTGCTGTATGTTAAGGGCTATGACATCGAATTTCTGATCGATGATATTTCGGGGATGGAGGAAGAATATCTCTTCCGCGGCATCACGGGCATCGCGCTGACGCTGATGCTCCCGATCCTGGACGCGATATCCGGGATCGCGCCGGTTCGTTATCTGTCGGATTGCCGGCGGATCAGGCTGACCGGAAAAGACAAGGAGGAAGCGGTTAACCTGTATAAGGCCACGGAAACCTGGCTTGTCGGAGTCAGCAAAACACTCAGCCCGCGCCAGTATAAGCGGTTTTTGTATACCGCGACATTCATTAAGGGTGCAATGGCTGATTGCGATGCGGATGTGATCCAGATCTATACGGGATCTCATACGAAGAAAGGATTCTATACCCTGTTTGCGCAGCAGAACGGAAAACGTGTGGCAACGTTTGATTCCCAGGGAAAAGTCGGCAGAACGATCAGTTATTCCTCGCAGGGCGAACAGTGTCATTGTCCGGATATTCCCTACACCATTCTGCACGACCTTCTTCCGGAGGAAGTCAAAGAGCAGATATATGAGGAAGTGACTCAAAAATACAAGGATATCGCACCCGGAAAGTTTAACGACAAATATGATATCTTTGTGCCGCTGAACATTGACTGGGATGCGGCCGCGCTGAATGTTCCGGGCCTGTTTGCATCCACGGACGAGTGGATCCGTGAGGTTGTGGAATATGTGATGCAGAATACGAACGCGACCATGATCCTGAGAGAACATCCGGCCAGAAAGTACGATCCGGAATTCAATTACGGAAATCTGAAGGAGCAATTACGATCATTCCGCGGGTATGATGAATCCAGGATCCTCTTTATTGATTTTGACAATCCGATCAGTACATACGACTGCCTGAAGCATTGCTCCGTGGTGCTTCCGTATTCATCGACGGTGGGCATGGAAGCGATCGTTATGGGCAAGAAAACCCTGAACTGTATGGAAGTTTATTTTGCCAAAGCAGGGATCGGTGAACTGCCCGAAACGAAAGAAGCGCTTTTCGAAAGGATCCGGCAATGCGTTGAGCGTCCCGAGCGTGTGAGCGAAGAAGAAAAAAAGCTTGCGGCACTAGGGATCGCGCTGCACGCCAACATCACAGTAAAGAAAACAAAGTTCAGCGAACTGTACACCAGGTGGGGCACGGCTTCGTTTATGCGTATGTATCTGGACCGCGATATCAACAAAATGCTGGATTCCATTGCAGTGGGCACGCCGTTCTGCGTTTTGAACATTGAAGACAAGGTCGGCAACGGACGGAGGATCTTATGAAACCAACACCGCTATTGAGTATCTGTATCCCGACATATAACAGGGCAAACCGGGCGGCTTCCTGTGTGAAGGCCTGTCTGGAACTGCCGTATGAGGATCTGGAGGTTGTATGTCTGGACAACTGTTCCACGGACGATACGGAACAGAAGCTGGCCCAGATCAGAGATGAACGGTTTGTGTACCGCAGAAACAGTGAGAATATCGGATATCCTAACATTGTTGAAGTGATGAGACACGCATCGGGAGAATATGCGCTGCTCTTATCCGATGAAGACAGGATCAACCCGAGATTCGTTGCGGACGCGCTGGAACTGTTGAAAACGGAAAAAAAGGCTGCCATTATCTGGTTCGCCCTTACCACCGACAGAAGAAAAAGAGATAAGCGCTACAAATCCGCATCTGTTGACGGCCTGCAGTTCATCCTGTGCAATACGTATATGTCCGGCATCTGCATCCGCACCAAAAATGTTTCGGAACTTTATGACCGCATCCCCAAGAGCGGCTCTTTCTATAAGATGTATCCGCATACCCTCCTGATGAGCGCGATCTACGATTCAGGGGCGGAAATGCTCGTATGCGGTACCGTCAAAAGGATGACGATCCGGGAAGGCAAAGTGAACAAACGGGATAAAAGAGCCGTTCAGGTTTTCAGACAAAAGGGAAACGCATATAATGTACTGGGGAGGTTTGAACTTGCCGATGCCGGGATAACGGAAATCCCGCAGGCGATCGGGCACGATTCGGATCAGATCCGAAAAACGGTTGTTTACAGTATTTTTACATTCCCTGTCCGCTGCCTGTTTACGAAGCGGCCTGTCGGAAAGGAGATCGTTCCCTATGCGGCGGAACATATCCGTTACTGGTATTACGGTTCAAAACTGCGTTTTCGCCTGATACAGCGAAAACTTCTGCGAGGGGAGAATAAATGAAAAATGTGGTTGTAACGGGAGCGGCCGGTTTCCTCGGAAGTCATCTCACGGAGCAGCTGCTCTCACAGGGCGTGACGGTTTATGCGCCGCTCAGGCATCCGGAATCGGTGCCGGAAACGATCAGAACGAACCCGGCCTTTCATATGATCCATAAGGATCTCAACCTGCTTACTCCGGATGGTTTTCCGACGGATGAGCCGATGGATGCGTTCTATCATCTGGCATGGAACGGCGTTTCGCCGAATATGCGGAACGAGTTTGACATACAACGGGACAACATCACCCTGACGATGCGCGCTGTTGAAGTTGCGTCACAGCTGCGGTGCGGGAAATGGATCGGCGCCGGAACGGTTGCGGAATACGAGATGTGCAGGGGTACGATCGATCCGGAAAAGGTGGCATCCCCGAACAGTCTGTACGGTGCGGCCAAAGTTGCCTCATTTCATATGATGCGGGTGAGCGCCAAGCAGAAGAACCTGCCCTGGATCTGGACGATCCTTCCGAGTACATTCGGAGAACGGCGTGATGATGAGAGCATCATCTCATACACGATCCGGATGCTTTTGCAGGACCGGGAACCCGTTTACGGGACACTGGAGCAGATGTGGGATTTCCTGTATGTGAAGGATGTCGCCAAAGCCCTGTATCTGATCGGTGAGAAGGGGCAGGCGGGAAAAGTATACGGAGTCGGTTCCGGCATTCATAAGCCGCTGCATGCGTGGATCGGTTCGATCCGTGATGCGATCGCTCCGCAAGCCGCATTGGGTATCGGTAAAAATCAGACTATGAGCGTACGGTCGTTCAGTTCCTGTGTTGACACATATGATCTTGTGGAAGACACGGGATTCGTCTCCGATTACACCTTTGAAGAGGGTATCCGGCGTACGGCCGCCTGGTTTGAAGAAAGAATAAAGAGGAGCTGATCATATGGCAAAAAAGATTTTGGTAACAGGTGCGGACGGCTTTATCGGAAGCCATCTGACGGAACTGCTGATCGAGCAGGGATACGACGTAAAGGCTTTTGTATAT
>JAGCXZ010000142.1 GCA_017961065.1 Lachnospiraceae bacterium | reverse complement strand
GTTGCTTCAAATCCGTCCCATTCGGCCGGGATGCAGGGATCGATCAGCAGGCTGTCAAACTGCGGACGGATGCCCAGCATATACCGCGTTGCCGAGAAGTAGGACCAGCCGCCGGAACCCGTCATGAACGGATGTCTGGCCCTGCCGAATGCCGTATGGTCCCTGCCGGCGATGAACTGGCAGTAGGAATAGGGCTCCGACTCGCGGATCTCAATCTTGTCGTTCTGGTTGTACGGGCAGAGCGCATCATAGAATTTCATCGCCAGATCCCCTCTGCCGATCCTGCAGGCCGCTGCCCAGGCCCAGGGATTCGGATG
Source organism: Lachnospiraceae bacterium (assembly GCA_017961065.1). Taxonomy (GTDB): domain Bacteria; phylum Bacillota; class Clostridia; order Lachnospirales; family Lachnospiraceae; genus UBA2868. The sequence continues at coordinate 9,059 of JAGCXZ010000142.1, read as the reverse complement.
CGAGAACACCGCGCCGTTTTCCTTCAGTCCGGGATATACCCTTGTCACAAAGCCGATCTCATCATCCGGAACCGTGTAGCAGGGTGTGTTCAGCATCAGCCCGTATTCCGTGTAAAGGTTCTCGTCGATCGTGCGCATCGTGGCTGCGGCCTTTTCCTCATCTGCCGCCCCCGAAAGCACTGCCCAGGCGTTGGATTCCAGATGAACCCTGCCTTCCTTGTCCGTTTTCGTGCCGATCTTTCTGCCGCTTGCGGTAAATCCCCTGATATACCATTCGCCGTCCCAGAGCTTCTCATCGGAAGCTTTTTTCACGCGCTCCATGATCTCCCTGTAGTGCGCCGCATCCTTTTCGTATGCCGGATCGCCGCTTCTCTTTGCGAGTTCATCCGCAAGGAGCGTAAAATGATCCATGGCCCAGTAGTGCAGGAACGATACCAGCGCGCTTTCGCCGCCGCCTAAATTCAGGCAGTCGTTCCAGTCGGCACGAAGGCCTTTGCAGATCCCGTTCCGGCCGACCTGTTCGGCCGAGAAATCCAGGATCTTTTTCATATGATCGTATACGGATTCCCGCAGTCCGTCTGCTTCGAAGAACGTATCCGCATACGGGAGTTTCTGCATCAGGAAGTCAAAATCACCCGTTTCCTTAACATACTCGACGATCGAAGGCACCAGCCAGAGCGCATCGTCGGAGCAGGCGTCGCTCAGCCCGTGGACGATCGTGTCCTTTTCGGGTCTGGGGATCACGGTAGGGGATTTGAACGGCTCCTTGGCGTTCGGATCCGTCGTGAACCATTCCGGCTGGAACAGATGAAGGCCGTATCCCTTGGATGTCAGGCCTTTTAAGAGCTGTTCGATCCTGGTTTTACACATCTGCGGATTCGAATGCGGAACCGTCATGGAGTCCTGCGCCGTATCGCGGTATCCCAGGCCTACCCTGCCGCCGACCTCGATAAAGGAAGCACAGCGGGAGAACATCACGTTGATCTCCGACTGGTACAGTGTCCAGGTGTTGATCAGCGTGTTCATGCCGGGATTGGGTGTTTTTATCTGCAGTTTGGAACATTTCTCATCCCAGTAAGCCCTAAGATCTGCCAGTGCCGCATCCACGGCCGCGTGATCCGAATACTTCCTGCGGATGATCTTTCCCGCTGCCCGGTTTCCTTCCCCGAGCATAAAGATCACACGCTTTTCCTCATGCGGTGCCAGCCTGATCTTCTTCTGCAGCGCGCCGCAGTGATTGCCGCCCTTTTCATAGGAACCGCTGCAGATACCCGCCGCAACGGCCTGCGGATCCGTTTCCGTATGGTAGGTGCCAAGGAAGCGGTCGCGCATGCAGTCAAATCCGTCCGGCTCAAAATCGGCGCAGAAGAACTGGTAGCCGTCTTCCTCATAGAACAGGTCCTCTTCGATGATCCCGTCTTCATAGGAAGATCCGGCCGCATACAGGCTCATCTGGAAGTTGATATTGTCGATCATGACATGGTGGAACGAGAATTCCAGATAGGAAAACAGGGACAGTTTTCGCTCCCTGTCGGAATTGTTGCAAAGTTTCACATCCCAGAGCTGCACGGCATCACCCCGCGGGATGAACAGCGTCTGTTCCGCGTGGATATCCGCGTAGTCGCAGGTGTAGGTCGAATAGGAAAGACCGTGCCTGCAGGTATATTTCGCCTGATCGAGCGGCTTGCCCACCGGCTGCCAGGAAACGGACCAGTAGTCCTTCGTCTCATCATCCCGGATGTATACGTAGAATCCCGGTCTGTCCATCGGCACGCTGTTGCCGCGGAACCGGCTGATCCTGTGGTATTCCGGTGTCTTGTAGAACAGATAGCCGCCGGCTGTATGGTTCACGACGGCCGCCATGTCTTCCACCCCGAGGTAATTGGTCCACGAAGTCGGCAGATCCACCCTCTCGATCACATATTCGCGTTTTTCGTCATCAAAATGTCCGTACTTCATAATCCCTCCGATACATGGTTTCCGTAATACAGTATCAGTATATATAAAAAAAGAGCCATCGTATATGGCTCTTTGTGTGAATAATTGTTTTTTTTTGGCTACTCGGCGGCGCGGTAAAGCTTCCTTAAGACAACGGGATCAGCAGGCGTACCAGAAAGCCCGGATCCGCGTTTCTGAGCAAAATCTCGCCGTTCATCTTTTCGATCAAAACTTTTGCGATATAGAGTCCCAGACCGCTTCCGTCCTGACTCCTGACCGTTTCCGAACTGCCGCGGAAAAACTTCTGCGTCAGAAGCGGCAGCTCCGTATCTGTCACGCCCGGTCCGTGGTCCCGGATCTCCATCTGCAGATACCCGCTCTGCAGGGAATAATCGATGTTGATCTTCGTATTTGCATATTTATAGGAATTCTTCAGGATATTGGCGATGATCTGCTCCATGCGGCGCGGATCGATACAGATCAGGCAGGCCGGGATCTCCGATGTGACCGTCAGTCCCCTGTCGTCATTCCGCTTCACGATCTCCTTTAGGATCGCGGCATTTTCGTCACTGAGTCTGACCTGCATCTGCCCGATCTCATCCATCGTGGTCGCGAAAAGGTCGCTGATCAACGCATCGATCTGATCCGCCTTCTGATGGATACTGTCGATCTTTTCCAGTTCTCCGGGATCCTGCACCTTGACTTTGAGCAGTTCGCAGACCAGCTTGATCCCGGTGATCGGGGTCTTGATGTCATGGCTTAAGGAAGCGATCAGCTCCTTCTCCTGCATCTTGATCTCATACTCGCGCATGCCGGCCTTGGCCAGCTCCTCGCGCATGATGTCGAAGCTCTCCGTAAAATCACCGAACGGATTCTTCTCCTCCCGCGGCAGGGCAACATTCAGGTTCCCGAGCGCGATCTCAGCGGCAAAGTCCTTCAGGTTCCGAAACGGCCTTAAGACCGTCCTGTCAATGTAGTACCCGTAAACGATAAGGAAGAGGATCATCAGCGCCATTTCCGCCGCGAGCACCATAAAGATCCGCTCCTGGAATACGATATAAGCCCGGTCGGGGCTGTCAAGGAGCACCAGCGTCCCCAGCATCACATTCCTATCCGTTAGCGGGACCGTTGTCAGATTGTTCCTTACGGCTTCATCGGCGGATGAGATCTCTGAGGGTTGCGTTGCGTAGACCTGCCGGTTTGTCCTGTCCAATACCAGAAACGGTGTATCAAAATCAAATGAGGCCAGTTCATCCGGCCTCTCCCAGTGTTCCTCCACCGTGCGCCGGATGTCATTGATCTTCACGATATCATTGCTTGCGATCTGATCCGTATGCGTCAGGAAAAATCCGCCCAGCAGGCTCAATATGAAAACGATTGTTATTATAACGAGTGTTCTTTTATAGTGTTTCATGATCGCACCATTCCTCGATCAGATATCCGACACCCCATACCGTCTTGATCACCTGCGGGTCGTTGGGATCGGTTTCGATCTTCTCACGCAGATGCCTGATATGCACAGCCAGCGTTCCTTCGCTGATAAACGGGTCATTCCAGACCTCGCTCAGCAGTTCATCCTTGGTCACCACACGGTTTTTATTTGTTAAAAGATAACTTAATAATTTATATTCCATGGCTTTCAGACTGATCTGCTCGTCCCCTTTGCGAAGCTTGTGCAGGTTCGTATCCAGCACCGCTTCATTGTTGATCCGGATCCGGTCGGATGCCTCTGCCGCAGTATCCTCTGTCTTTAAACTCTTCTCATAGCGGTTCAGGATCGCGCGGACCTTGGCCAGCAGGATGTTCAGCGTATAGGGTTTCTGGATGTAGTCATCCCCGCCGATGTTCAAGGCCGTCAGCACATCATCATCGCTGCTCCTGGCACTGATGAACAGGATCGGCATATCGTAGTTTTTGCGCACGTTCTTGCACAGCTCAAAGCCGGACTTGTCACCAAGGTTGATATCCAGCAGAAGCAGTGACACTTCATGCTCTGCAAGAAATGCCACTGCTTCGTCATAGCCGGTCACATAGGCCGTGCTGATATCAAACATATTAAAGTATTCCGCGGTCGTTTCCGCGATCACACGATCGTCATCGATCATGAGACACTGATATTTCATCTCCGGTCTCTCCGATAAAGAGGATCTTCCCGCCTTCGGGCAGCGGAATGTCTCCCGCATAATCCAACATGTAACTGCTATAGATTATTGTATCATAACGGTCGAAAACATACACGGCTGATTTTTCCGGACGCTGTACGGCGATCAGGGAATTGGCTGTATCATCGCCGATCCTGAACCATCTTGCTTCCTTTGTCTTTAAGCTGACCGTAGTCACGTCCTTTGTGAACACTTTCATATCGTCCTCACACATCAGGTGCAGTGCCGATGTGATAAGATCGACTCTCTCTGTCCCGTTATGGTCTTCAAAACGTATTTCTTTCAGATCCCTGCCGGCCTGTCCGGGCAGCTGCACGAATCCTTCCGCACGGTCTTCATCTATAACCTTCAGAACTGTGGCGGCTCCGTGCCCGTCCAGCAGCACATAGCCATCAATTACAGATGCTATTTTAAGTTTGCTGCCACCGTTGCAGTACTCACCGTTGGAATACTTTCCGTCCGAAAAGTAGTATGTCCTGCCGCTGCGTTCCTCCCAGGCCGCCTTGATCTGATCCGGCAGCGGATTGGCTTCGATCTTCTGCGCAAAGTAGTCCTTGCTGATCAGATCCCCGATCTCTTCATAGTGCGTGATGCTCTGCGTACTGAGGCATATCGTTCCGTCCCGGTCGACAAAACGCATCCGTCTGTACGAGGGATCCGGTTCGTCTTTTCCCTCACGGATCAGTCCGTCGATCTGATAAAACGTGCCGTCCTTAGCATATCTGTAATCGTGTGTCTTCGGATTGAGCTTATCGCATTCCCTGATCTGCATATAGGTGCCCTCCGGGAAAGTCACCTCATAGAGCACGTCTGTGCTCGCATAGATCCCTTCATAGGATAAGAAGGTCTCCGGCACCGTATCAAGCAGCTCAGGCTGCGGAGCCGTGATCTCAGGCACATCGATCCCTTTTTCTTCCAGGGCTATTTGCAGGAGATTGCCTGCCATGACGGCATTGGCCATTCCGTCACCGCCGCTGCTTAAGACCGCAACCGAGATCTCTTCGTCCGGGGCGACCATCAGATAAGCGTACTGACGGAGCATGCCGCCTCCCTTGCCGATGACTTTCACGCCGGCGTCCGCAAACGGTTCGTAGCTCACCTCATCCCATCCGAGTCCGTAGGCGTTGATATTGTCGTCTTCCGAGTAGTTTTCCGTCATCTCCTGCTTGGCCTTTTCGGACAGGATCGTTGTGTCTCCGGTAAAGAAGGATGCACCGAAAGCACTCAGATCCGGTGTTGTGGACATCATGCCGCCTGCGCCGATCCCCACGTGGTAATCGTTGGCAAACCGGAGCCCGCCCTCAAATACGGTGGTCTGTCTCGGATCCCTGAAGATATTCTGCGGCGTTCCGGTATTCTTCATGTTGAGGGGATCCTGGATGTGGCGCGTCAGATAATCCGTGAAATCCTCGCCGCTCACACGCTCCACAACCCTCTCCAGCAGGTCAAACCCGTCGTTGCAGTATACGGAATAGGCTCCGGGATCCGCTTTTAAGTGCTGCGCCTTAATGTCAGTCAGGAACTGCTCATAAGCGGTCCTGTCGTTGTCATCCAGCAAAAAGGAATCCGCATAGGTCGTACCCATCAGACCGGACCTGTGATTCATCAGCATTCTGACGGTGATCTGCCGGTAGCGGGGATCCTCCATCTCAAATTCGGGCAGGTAGGTGACCACCGGCTCATCAAGGTCCAGTTTCCCCTCGTCAACAAGCTGCATGGCTGCAACCGATACGAACACTTTGCTGATGGATCCGATATCCGTGATCCTGTCCATGGCGGGTGCCTGCCCCGTTGCCTGCGCCGTCCCTGTTTTCCCGGCCGCCCGGACATCGTCTGCTTCTGTTCCTGCTGCCGCCTGTACAATGCCCGTTTCCGTACCGGCTGCCGCCCGCAGGTCAGCTGCCTGCACATCGGTCTTACCCGCAAACGCCGCGCCGATCCCTGCAGCACACAGCACGGCTGCGGCAATGCCTGTCAGGATCTTGTGATTTCTATAAAATAACGTATGTTTCATATTGTCCTCCACTCTGTTGCGCTCCTGTTTCCGCATCTGTCCTACTCCGTCATCAGTTCATAAACCGAGATCTTTCTGATCCGCAGCGCGCCGATCAGGGATATGCCGAAGCAGAATACCGCGATCAAAAGATCAAGCGCCAGCAAAAGCGGGATGTTGAGCGGAAGTTCGCCGATCACGGACCGGATCGCGGACAGCCCGAGCACGCTCAGGGCCGTTCCCAGCAGGATCGCGACGGCCGCCGGGGGAATGATGCGGAATGCCATCTGCAGCATGAGTTCCTTTGTGGTATAACCCATTGCCTTTAAGATGCCCAGCTCCTTCCTCTGTTTTCTGACCTCGCCTGCCATCAGCATCAGCAGGATGACCGCGATGACCACAAGAGCGATCAGCATAAAGGATCTGGACCCGATCCCGACCGCAGCCACGATGTTGCCCAGCTGCGTTTCTATGATGTCCTTGACCGAACTGATCGAGCTGATCATAAACATGTCGCTGTTCCCGCTGATCACCTCATCACCGATCCGGATGGTGTAATCCAGGTTGTCTGCCCCGTACATTCCGATCAGGGCAGCCATGTTCCGCTCCGCTTCGGCTCTGATGCGTTCCTCAGGTGTGTCATAAACGGTCCGGTCACGCTGTATGTCTGCCACACTGCGTCCGTACAGGCTGCTGACCCTTTCGGAAAACGCCTTTTTGTCCGCCGTGTCCGTAAGATATATGTCCAGATCGATCGGCCGGTATGTCGGATCGATCCTCTTGTAGGCCTCATCCGTCAGGTAGATATTCTGCCCCGCGTTGGTCATGGCATTGACAAGCCCTGTGATGATATAGTCTTTCTCGATCTTGTCGGTTTTGAGCGTCATCGTATCCCCGACGGAAAGACCAAGCATCCCGGCACCTAACTCCGAAAGCATGACTTCGTTGTCGTGAACGCAGAGTCTTCCGCTGCTCGCGTGAATGTTTTCCGTATCGGTAAAATCAGGGTAGATCAGCGTATAGAGCGCGTCGTCATTGTATGTCACATAGTTTACAAACGCCGACGTCGAGAGGATCTTCCTGACTTCCGGCTCCTTTGAGAGTTCCTCCCGGATCCGTTCCAGATCGTCCGGACGCCGGAGTTCGATCCTCACATCGCTCAGTTCCATGCCGGCCAGATCGCAGATATAGTGAAAATCACGTCCGATGTAGTGATAGAGCATGAAGCTGACCACGATCGCGACGGTTGCGATCAGAATGCATACCGCGACGCCGATATTCTTCCTGGCATTGTCCAGAAATCCCTTCAGGGAGAGCCTTACATGCACATTCCCCCTGCATTTTTCCAGAGGCAGGTGATTTTTACGGAAACTGTGTTCCCGGATCCCTTTCCGGAATGCCTGTACCGGCGGATATTTATTGACCATACGTGCCCTGAGGTACGCAACCAGGGTCACGATCAGAATAAGAGACGCTGCTATGATCAGGTTGCTGAAGGCGATCGAATGCATCGTTCCGCGGTGTCCCGCCATGATCTCTCCCATGTGGAACAGCATCGGCGCCACAAATGTCGACCCGAGTACGCCCGTAGCGATCCCGATCAGGGCAAAGATCAGGTATTCAGCCACATAGGAGAGCGCGATCTCTGCGGACTTGTAGCCGAGTGCCTCCAGAACCCCGATCGAAACGATCTGGTCCTCAATATCGCTCCGGATCCTGTGACGGATCATCACAAAGATCGCCGCCAGGATCACGATACTCATAACAGAAAGCATGCCCAGAAGGATCTTCATATAAGCACCGGTGATCAGTGCCATATCCTCATATGTCAGGAAGCTGACCGCGATCCGGACATTGATATCGGATCTTTCCTGCGCTTTTTCGTAAAAATCATTGATCACGGTCTGCGCCTGTCCGCCGGCTACGTGATAGCCGTTTACATGATTGCCGCCCGCACCCGATGCGGAAGAAACTGCCGCCCCGGCGTCCGTCAGATCGAAGCCGACCAGCCTGTAACGGCTTAAAACCCTTGTAAGCTTGCGGTAATCGGCATCCGTCACGATGAGTTTGAAGCCCATCATCGTATCCGAGAAAAATGACGTCTCATAGAATCCGGCGATCTCAAACGGATAACGGTTCCCGCCGTAGATCATGACAAATTCGTCGCCCTCGCGCATTCCCATGGAATCCTTGGCCATAAAAGGCAGATATGCGGGATGCTCCATGGCTGCGATCTGCGCGTCGCTCAGCGTTGTTTCAATGCGGGGATCCTCCAGTTTTCTGTCGTTTTCATCGGTGATCAGGCACAGATACAGCGCCTGCTCCTCACCATTCTCATCCAGATAGCGTGTCTGCAGATTGTAGAGTCCTTCACTCTGTCTGATGTTCGTGATCCGCTCATCCTCTTCCAGCAGATCCAGAAAGATGGGATCGAAGTTTTTTTCTTCCACATACATGATGTTTTTGACGCTGTTTAAGCCCGATGAAACCTCCTCGTAGATCGCGCTCACATTCCTGAGTCCGCCGATGGAGGAACCCAGAAGCAGCATGCAGAAGAAGAGCAGGAACACGCAGAAAAACGACTCTGTCTTATGTTTTCTGATATTTGCAAGGGATAATCTGATGATCTTCATAATTACCACCCCATCTCGTCCAGGAAGCGCTGCACTTTTTCCCTGCGCTCTTTCATATCGTCTTCCCCGTAGGCAGGCATGTTCAGCTCACCGATCACGGCGCCGTCCTGCAGGAAGATCAGTCTGTTCCCGCGGATCGCGGTCTTCAAGTCGTGCGTTACGGCGACAATGCTCTGTCCCCTGCCATGGATCCGCGTGAAGATGTCGAGCACTTCCCGGCCGGACGCGGAATTCAGGGATCCCGTAGGTTCATCGGCAAACAGGATCTTCGGATCGTTGATGACCGCACGGATGATGCCCACGCGCTGCGCTTCACCGCCCGAGAGCTGGTTC
>JAGCXZ010000014.1 GCA_017961065.1 Lachnospiraceae bacterium | reverse complement strand
GCGCCAGATGTCCTTAGGGCAGCGTACGCTGAGCGACATTCTTGCGGCATTCCTGCACAATCCGCAGATCGTATTCCTGGATGAACCGACCATCGGTCTGGACGTATCGATGAAGGCTAAGATCCGCGAACTGATCAAGGAACTCAACCGCAGGAAGAAAACAACGGTCATCCTGACGACGCATGATATGGGTGATGTGGACGCGCTCTGCGAGCGGATCATCATCATCGATCACGGCAAGATGATCTATGACAATGACATCGATCACCTGAAGCGTTATTTCGGCTCCTACCGGACACTCAAATTAAGGTTGCCCGGAGACATCTGGGAGGAGAGGCTCATTGACGAATCCAAGTCGGATGTCATGGACGTAATCTCGGAATACCAGAAGAAAGGCAGGATCCTTGATATCAAACTGGAAGAGATCTCAACGGAAGAAGTGATCAAAAAGATCTACGAAGGGGAGGCAATATGAAGATCAGAAAATACCTTGCACTGACAAAGGCCGGTATCATACAGGAACTGCATTTCAGGCTCGGCACCTTTGTGACGATCTTCGGAAACCTGATCTATCTGATCCTTGTGTACTTCCTGTGGAAGGCGATCTATGCGTCTTCTCCGGCGGATACCGTGAACGGGATGACTTTCACGGATACGATCATTTATCTGGTGCTGGCTACGGCGCTGTTCAATTTCCTGGAGATGTTCATCGTCTGGGACATGAGCCGCTCGATCCAGTCGGGCGAGATCATCCTCGACCTGTTAAAACCGGTAAACTACAGGCGTTACAAGTTCTTTTCGTACTTCGGCGACAACGTGGTAACGTTTTTCTTAACATTCCTGCCGACATTTGTCGTGGTCTATCTGATCACGCACGGCGCGATCCGGCTGGGACTGAACCTGCTGTTCTTTGTGGTCTCCGTGGCGCTCGCGCTGCTGGTGAACTTCCACATCGAGCTGCTGGTGGCAACGATCTGTCTCTATACGGAGTCGACCTGGGGCATCAACATCGTCAAGGAAAGCATCGTGCTGATGCTCTCCGGCGCCACGATACCGCTGGCCTTTTTCCCGGAGAAACTCAGGACGGTTGTGGAATACATGCCGTTCCGGTGCATTTACGATACGCCGCTCAACATCTTGCTTGAAAAGGACGGCTATACGATGGGAACCGGCGTGTTTACGATGCTTGCGATCCAGGTGGTATGGTGCGTGATCCTGGTGCTTGCCTCGAAGGCTTTCTGGAACTTTTCCGTGAGACGGATCACGGTGAACGGAGGTTGATCATATGAACGGCAGAACACAGATATGCAGGGGACGCGGCTTCCGGTTTTACGCCAGGATCTACCGCAAGATCCTCGTGCAGGATTTAAAGAGCAAGATGAGCTACCGCGCCGACTTCATCATTTCGACGTTCGGCATGGTGCTTACGAATATCGTGGGATTCTTATCCTTCTACATCCTGTTTCAGAATTTCTCCTCCATCAACGGATGGGGATACTATGAGATGCTGTATCTCTACGGCTTCTCGCTGATCGCGCTGACGCCGCTGCAGTGCCTGTTTGACAACAACTGGAACCTGCGCTTTGCGGTCCGCTCGGGTGATTTTATCAAGTACTGCTTCCGCCCGATCAACGTATTCTTTTACTTCATCTCGGAAGTGTTTGATGTAAAGGGCCTCGGGCAGCTGGTCTTCGGTGTGGGCGTGCTCGCTTACGCCTGGTCGCACCTTGTCATCCCGGTTACGGTCGTTACGATCCTGCAGCTGATCCTGCTGCTTCTCACAGCATCCCTGTTCATGATCGCGATCATGAATGCGGCGGCAGCGACCTGTTTCTGGATCATCAACTCGGGCTATGTGATGGTCATCATGTTCCGGTTCAAGGACTACGCGAAGTACCCGGCCAGCATTTTTGACGGCTTCTTCAAGCTGCTGTTTACCTTTGTGATCCCGATCGCGTTCATCGCCTACTACCCGGCACTGGTCCTGCTGCGGCCCGATGAGATCCCGCTGCTTTCCAGGATCTCGCCGCTGATCGGCATCCTGTTCTTTTACTTAAGCTACAAATTTTGGATGCTCGGCGCGAGAAAATACGAGGGCACGGGCTCGTGACGCACCGGAGCCTTAAAGCAGGAGAGGGAAACGCCATGGACGCTGCGCAAAATGTGCGGTTGGCCATGGCGTCTTGCCGTACGCGTGATCAGGCGGTATACTGTAAGGCGTTTGGATACCATGCAGGTATCCTTTCGGGAGAAAATCATGCTTGCCAATTACCATACCCATACGATCCGTTGCAAACACGCCTTCGGATCCGAACGCGAATATATCGAGACGGCGATCGAAAAGGGCTTTCAGATCCTGGGTTTTTCCGATCATGTTCCCCAGCCCTACCCGGACGGGTTTGTATCCCGCATCCGGATGGACATGGAGCAGATCGAAGACTACGTTTCTACGCTTGAAACACTTCGCGCAGAATATAAGGACGACATCCGGATCCTGATCGGCTTTGAGGTGGAATACACGAAGCGCTTTTTTGATCCGCTTTTTGCCGAATTGAAAAAATACCCGGTGGATTACCTCATCATGGGCCAGCACTTTGCGCCCGATGAGGTGGACGGGTTCTATACGGGCGCGGCAACGGACGAGGAGGAAAAGCTTAAGGCCTACGTGGATCTTGTAACAGAAGGCATGGAAACGGGGCTGTTCACCTATCTGGCGCACCCGGATCTGATCCACTTTACAGGGGATGATGCCGTATATCAAAATCACATGCGAAAGCTTATTTCCCATTCGATCAAGCATAATTATCCTCTTGAGGTAAATATGTTCGGCTTTACCGACGGCAGACATTACCCTTGTGATAAGTTCTTCAAAACGGCCTCGGAGATGGGCGCCACATTTGTGATCGGCAATGACGCGCACAGACCGTACCTGATCCGTCAGCCCGAAGAGGATGCGGAATTCGCGGATTTCCTGGCGCGATACGGGATAAAGTGCGGGGATAATATCATTGCGCTCCGGCCGATATAAAAAAAGTGCTTGACAGATTGAAACATGTCCCGTAACATTGTAACAAAGCCGGGTTGCTCAAGCTTCGTCATGCATCAGAAGATGCGTGACCAACGCCGCTCCGGCTGCCACGATCATAGATCGTGGCAAGAAACCGTCGAAGGAGAGTGAGTAAGTTTTACCGCTTATCCCTACAGAGAGCCGCAGGTGCTGAGAATGCGGCGGGTAATGTAGAACCGAATGGACTCCTGAGGGCAAGGGGAAAAGGAGAGATCCCAAGTATCCGAGCCGGGGCGAGATTCCCCGTTAACAAAGATCAGCATATGATAGTATGCGTTGAGTGGGTATGATCTTCATACCAAGCCGGGTGGCACCGCAGGTATTTCCTGTCCCAGCAAAGTAACTGTTTGCTTGGGGCATTTTTTTATGCCCCGAAACCCCACAAAAAGGAGGACAAAGAAATGGCAGAAAACAAGATTCCCTACAAGATCTATCTCGAAGAGAGCGAGATGCCCAAAGCTTGGTATAACCTGAGGGCGGACATGAAGAACAAACCCGCTCCGCTGGTAAATCCCGGCACAGGCCAGCCGCTTACGGCTGAGGAACTTTCCCCGATCTTCTGTGAGGAACTGGTTCAGCAGGAACTGGATGAGACGACACCGTTTGTCGAGATCCCCGAGGAGATCAGAAACTTTTACAAGATGTACAGACCTTCGCCGCTCGTTCGCGCTTACTGTCTGGAAGAAAAGCTGCAGACGCCGGCCAAGATCTACTATAAGTTCGAGGGCAACAACACCAGCGGCAGCCACAAGCTGAATTCCGCGATCGCGCAGGCTTACTACGCCAAGAAGCAGGGCTTGAAAGGCGTGACAACGGAAACGGGTGCCGGACAGTGGGGCACAGCGCTTTCCATGGCATGTTCCTACTTCGATCTGGACTGCAAGGTATACATGGTTAAGGTATCCTACGAGCAGATGCCGTTCCGCAGAGAGGTTATGCGTACCTACGGCGCATCGGTCTTACCTTCTCCGTCAACCACGAAAGAAGTCGGCAAGAAGATCCTGGCAGAGCATCACGGCACGACCGGTTCGCTTGGCTGCGCGATCTCTGAGGCGGTTGAAGTTGCCGTATCCAATCCCGGTTACAGATATGTACTCGGAAGCGTGCTGAACCAGGTTCTGCTGCATCAGTCCGTGATCGGTCTGGAGACCAAGGCTGCACTGGACAAGTACGGCATCAAGCCCGACATCATCATCGGCTGCGCAGGCGGCGGCTCCAATCTGGGCGGTCTGATCGCACCGTTCATGGGCGAGAAGTTAAGGGGTGAGGCAGACTACAGGATCATCGCGGTTGAGCCCGCATCCTGCCCGAGCTTCACAAGAGGAACCTTCGCGTATGACTTTTGCGATACCGGCATGATCTGCCCGCTGGCCAAGATGTACACGCTCGGCAGCAGCTTCATTCCTTCACCCAACCACGCAGGCGGCTTAAGGTTCCACGGCATGAGCACAACGCTCTCCCAGCTCTATCATGACGGCTTCATGGAAGCAAAGGCTGTTGAGCAGACCTCCGTATTTGAGGCTGCAGAGCAGTTTGCAAGAGTGGAAGGCATCCTTCCCGCTCCGGAGAGTTCGCATGCGATCCGCGTTGCGATCGACGAAGCGCTCAAGTGCAAGGAAACCGGTGAAGAGAAGACCATCGTATTCGGTCTGACCGGTACGGGATACTTCGACCTGGTTGCTTACGAGCAGTACCACAACGGCACGATGACCGATGTGATCCCGACGGATGAAGACATCGCCGCATCTGTTGCCAAACTGCCCAAATTACAGTAAACTGTAATACATGGAAAATACATCCTCCCGAAAATTTTGGACGCTGCGATATACGTTGCTCAATGCAACGTATTTCGTGGCGTTTTGTGCAATACATGCTTTTGCGTTAAACTTCCTGCTTGCGCACGGTTTTACGAACACGCAGGTCGGTATTTTATTGGCTGTTGCCAACATCACTTCCGCATTCGTGCAGCCGTGGATCGCAGGCATCATCGATAAGCGCGGCTGGCTGACCAACCGGCGCTTCATCCTGATCTCGGTGCTTTCCATCGCGGCGGGGGCTTTGGCGCTGCTGTTCGTGCCGGAGGTGCGCGTGTTCATCTTCGTAGTTTATGCGCTGATCTACATGATCCAGTTTGCCTATCAGCCGATCATGCTCGCGATCTGTTTTGAATACCAGAGAGCAGGATGCCGGATCAATTTCGGACTCTCGCGCGGACTCGGCTCGGCGAGTTTTGCGGTGACGGCATTCTTTATCGGAAGCGCTGTGGAACGAAACGGCGTGTCCGTTCTGCTGATTGTTTCGGTGATCGCCTTGCTCATCTCGGCGGTTGTGATCTATACATTCCGCAAACCGGAAACGGGTGAAAATGGCGGCACGCAGACAGGAGATGCGCAGGAAGAGGCCGCAAAAGGGCACAGCAACCTGCTGGATTTTGCCAGAACCTATCCGGTGTTCATGCTGTTCCTTGCGGCAACGGTGTGCCTGTTCTTTGCGCACAACATGATCAATGATTTCATGATCCAGATCATCAGATCTCTGGGCGGCACGGAAACGCATCACGGATATGCCAGCTTCATGCAGGCGATCCTCGAACTGCCGGTCATGGCATTGATCGGCTATGTCTATAAGAAGATCAGCGCGAACAAACTGCTGATCGTATCGGGAACCGCCTTTCTGATCAAGATCCTGGTCCTGGTATTTTCCGTTCATCTGGCCGGCATGTTCATCAGCCAGTCCTTCCAGCTGTTTGCCTATGCAGTCTTTGTGCCCGCATCCGCCTTCTATGTCACCACGACGATGGATGAGTACGATCAGGTGAAGGGGCAGGCCTTTGTGACCAGCGCGATCACGATCGGCGGCGTCTTTTCCAATCTGATCAGCGGCGTGATCATGGACATGCTCGGCGTCAAAAGCATGCTCATTGCAGGAAGCATCGTCTGCGCGCTCGGTACGCTGATCATCTGGATCGCGATGCTTGGACGCAGATCAAATAGAAGTGCCTGATCAGGACCTACTGTTTTGTAAAACTGAATTCGGTCCTGTCAGTCCCGGATGTCATTGTATAGATACAGCGCCCGTCATTTGGAAAAACAAAGGTGCTGAAATATGCAAGGGAAGAGTCCCCGAGATAGTTTTCTTTGGAAATGCTGCTTTCCTCATACCATTTGATGGTATAAGGATTTCCGCTCCCGTCCGTTGTAGGGAATACATAGCTGCCCTTGGGTGCCAGAACGATCGGTTCAGCGCCTTGCGGGATATGAAAATCGATTCCGCCATCAACGGGCTGCGGATTCATCTCTTCTTTGGCGGCGATGTCCTCCGTGAAGTCGGAAACATTGCCGGTCTCATCGTATAGTTCCTCTGCCCTCCAGGTATACCCGATGGTGATTTTGCTGCCGGCTTTCTCGGTGTGAAGATAAGTGTATGCCGTCCAGTCATCGTAGCAGGTCATTTCACACAGACCGTCAAAATCATCCCCTGTCGGTCTGATGAAGGCAAGATAATCAAGACTGCTAAGTTTCCCGGGCAGACCCTGCACATCGGAAGGTATCTCAGGCACATATACAAAGGCCGAAGCCCCGACCGGATCACTGCCCGAACCGTTATCCAGGCCTTCATAGATCATCTTTTTGCCATAGTCCTCAGGATCCGCTTCCGCAGGCAAAACATTCAGTTCATTTGTCTCGATCAGACCTTCGGACACGTTCACGTATTGCGCCGGGTCCCTGTCATCCTCGGACATGGCGCAGATCCTGTATCCGGCCGGATAAAAACGGATCTGCTCCTTATTTACGTTTAGCAGGGAAGCCAGTTCCTGCCACGCACATTCTACTGCCTCTTCATATTCCTTTCCAAGAAACATGGAGTCATTGTAATAATCATAAAAATATTCGTAAGTCTCACCCGCCAGCTTATAATCTCCGCAGATGATGCTGTAAAGATCGATGCCGTCTGCATATGCCTTGGCCGACTGGACTTTGGCTTCGGGCAAATGATTGGAAAACCACTGCTTTGCTTCTGCGGCATGCTCCTTTGCCACCGTTTTCTTCTGGGTGTTCGAGTAGCCGGGAGGCATGCAGGCCGTACACAGCATCATCAGGATGCAAAAGAAACAGATCAGAATTCTCTTTATTTTCATATCTTATCCTCCGGTTGATGAAGCCGGCCTAAAACGGCTCGAGCAGATAGGCGGTGTAGCCCGGCAGATCCAGCCCGCCGCCGAAATCGATCTCAGCCCCGCTGATCAGGTCGCGTGCGCGGCCGGCGCGGGCATCAAAATGAGCAGTGAACGGATTTTCATCCGCATTGATGGCGACCAGGACTCTTCCCCGGTCGCTTTCTCTTTCAAAAACGCACTGGCGGTTTGTCAGCACGAGAGATTTGAATGCACCGTACTGGAGGGCATGAGAGGACTGCCTTGCGCGCACCATGGCGGCGATCGCATCCGTCAGATCCGTCCATTCCGGGTTGTCAAAGCAGGGGCGGAGCGCCGGATCCCCCTGGGATTTATCGCCGGTTGCACCCCACTCGCTGCCGTAGTAGATCGTCGGGATCCCCGGCAT
>JAGCXZ010000141.1 GCA_017961065.1 Lachnospiraceae bacterium | reverse complement strand
CGTTCCGTATTGGGATGCAAGGCAAAGAAGGGTGTCTGCGCAAAGTGCTACGGTGTCAACCTCGCAAACGGCAATCTCGTTTCTGTCGGTGAAGCTGACGGCATCATCGCCGCACAGTCCATCGGTGAACCGGGTACGCAGCTGACCATGAGAACATTCCATACGGGCGGCGTTGCCGGTGATAACATCACACAGGGTCTTCCCCGTGTCGAGGAGTTGTTCGAGGCAAGAAGGCCGAAGGGTCTGGCGATCATTTCCGAGATCGCAGGTAAGGCAGTCGTTCGCGACACCAAGAAGAAGCGCGAGGTTGTAGTTACAAATGACGAAACCGGCGAGAGCAAGACGTATCTGATCCCTTACGGTTCCAGAACGAAGATCACAACGGATCCGGAAGGCCAGATGATCGAGGCCGGTGACGAGCTGACCGACGGTAGCGTTAACCCGCACGATATCTTAAAGATCAAGGGCGTGCGTTCCGTACAGGATTACATGATCCGCGAAGTGCAGCGCGTATACCGTCTGCAGGGTGTTGAGATCAACGATAAGCATATTGAAGTGATCGTGCGTCAGATGCTGAAGAAAGTCCGCATTGAGGAGAACGGGGATTCCGATTTCCTGCCGGGCACGCTCGTCGACGCACTGGAACTGGATGATATCAATGAGGCACTGGTAGCGGAAGGCAAGGAGCCCGCAGAGGGCAAGCAGGTTATGCTTGGTATCACAAAGGCATCCCTTGCGACCAATTCCTTCCTGTCGGCAGCTTCCTTCCAGGAGACCACGAAGGTTCTGACGGAAGCGGCGATCAAGGGTAAGGTAGATCCGCTCATCGGTCTGAAGGAAAATGTCATCATCGGTAAGCTGATCCCTGCAGGAACAGGTATGAAGCGTTACCGCAACGTAATGCTCGATACATCCGAAGCGGATGCACTGGCACCCGTGGAAGAGGAACCTGCATCAGAGGATGATGTAGCCGTGGAAGAGGAGCTTGCAGAAGCGATCGCGGATACGGAAGACGAGATCGAAGATGCCGTGGATGAAGAGGTTTCCGAAGAGGAATTTGAGGAAGTGGTTGAGGAAACCGAAGAATAATAAATGACAGTATCAGAAAAGCGCAGTCTTGAGACTGCGCTTTTTTTTGTACCGGTAAAAGTTGCTGCAAAGATCAGATCGCGCGGATCTTCTTCTGCAGCAGTTCCGGGTTGGTGGCATAGGTCAGAGCCGTTTTCTCGGTGATCTTACCTTCACGGAGCAGGTTTAAGAGGCTCGTATCCATGGCGATCATGTCATCCGCGGCGGATGCATAGATCATACCGTCGATCTGATGGACCTTGGACTCACGGATCATGTTGCGGATCGCGGGTGTCAGGGTCATGATCTCAAATACCGGGATGATCTTGCCGTCCACGGAAGGAACAAGCTGCTGGGATACGACCGCCTGCAGGACCATGGACAGCTGGATGCAGATCTGGTGCTGCTGGTTGGGCGGGAAGGCATCCACGATACGGTCGATCGTGTTGGATGCGCCGACCGTATGGAGCGTTGAGAGGATCAGGTGTCCGGTTTCGGCAGCGGTCATTGCGACGTTGATCGTCTCATAATCACGCATCTCACCGAGCAGGATGACATCGGGACTCTGACGCAGGGATGCGCGCAGCGCCGTTAAGTAACTCTCGGTATCGGTCACGACCTCACGCTGCGACACGATGCTCATCTTATGCATGTGCAGGTACTCCAGAGGATCCTCGAGCGTGATGATATGCGCGTGGCGCGTGTTGTTGATATGGTCGATCATGCAGGCCAGCGTGGTGGATTTACCGCTTCCGGCCGGTCCCGTGATGAGGATCAGGCCCTTCTTTCTGTCGGCAAATTCGATGATCTTCTGCGGGATCCCGCGTTCTTCCGGCTTGGGGATATTGAACGTGATGACACGGATGACGGCCGAAAGCGAGCCGCGCTGTTTGAAAGCGTTGATACGGAATCTGGCAACGCCTTTTAAGGCGAAGGAAAAATCATCGTCACCTGTTTCGACAAGCCGCTTCATATCACGCTCGCCGGCGATCCGGTAGATATCCGTGATCATGGCAGCGGTGTCTGCAGGCATCATCTTCTGCTCGGCAAACGTTTTCATGACGCCGTGAGACTTGTAGGTCAGCGGAAGACCGGCAACGACAAAGATATCCGATGCGTCATCATTCGTGATCTGCGATAAGGTTTCTACGATTTCCATTTATGATCCTCCTCGTTTGTTAAGTGATCGTATCTGCTGCAGCCGCATGAACCGGACGGCTACTCGAAATCCATAAAGCCGAGCCCGTCATCGAGCTGTTCGCTTTCTTCTTCGCCGGCCCAGATATCGGTATTCTGCGTCCGCCAGGAAACGATGCCAAAGAGCGCGTCACTGCCCTTTCCCGGATAGGAAACGGCCAGGCAGACATGCAGGTTCTGCGTGTCACTGACGGCAATATCGTAGCTGAGCGTGACCGGCGAACTGTCCGTATTCACGGTGATCGACTCATTGTCGGAAAAGAGCTTCGGAACTTCCTGCAGATATTCGCGCTCGCTGCCCGTTCTGGCATAGCACTTGGAGAGAAGTCCTTCGATATTGGCCATATACAGTTCCGCCACGCGGTTGGCTTCATAGTAGTCCGTGGTGCGCTTTGCCGTCTGCATGCTGAGGCGGTAGTCCGAATTGGCGGACAGGAAGCTCAGCGCTGCGAAAGTCACGAGGCAGAGCAGCACGAAAGTGACCAGTATGGAACTTGTGCCGACGTTTATGCCGCCGGTCATTTTTTTGTTCATCTCTTTATCCTTTGGGTGTGTTCATGTATTTGGTGGCACTGAGACTGTAGATCTCGGAATAATCTTTTAATCTGACGATCCGGATCTCCATGTTCTGGATGGCACCGTTCGGAGTGATCGTCACGTCGCTGACATAAGCGGCAGCGGACGGATCACATACCTGAAAATCACTGTCATAGAATACTTCGAAATAGTTATCCTCGGCAACGGCATCGGGAAAGGCAGCCAGAATGCTTTCCATCGAACCGTCCGTGCCGCGCATGACTTCGGCATAGGACTGCGCGATCGCAACGGCATGGTTGAGTTCCCGTGTCTGCTGTCCGATGGTATGCGACTTGGCAAACAGCTGCATGCATACCGCGGAAGCGATGGAGAAGAACAGGATCACGATGATCAGTTCCATCAGGAACAGCGCTGTTTTGGACTTGGGCAGATTCTTATTCATGCGTCATGCCCTCCTCGTTATTCGTATGGCTGTATTCCGCGACATAATACGTGATCGTTTCCCCGTTCTCATCCGTGAGGGAGAAGTGGTAGAGGGAATCGGAAACACGCTCGATCGAAAACCCGCGGATCGGTACAACTCTGGTTCCGCCCGTGAGATCGAAATCATAGTCGGACCTTGCGGTCAGTTCGTTCAGATAGCCGTCGCTTTCATAGAGAAAAGTGCTGTAATCCACATCCCCGATCCGCTCGTTCAGTACCAGGACGGGCGTATCGCCGTAGTGGATCACCGCGGCACCGCCGGAATGGTCGAACTGGCGGATCTTCTCGGTCACATAGGCAAGCGCGGTACGGGATTTGAAGTTAACGTCCATATCCGATACCGTTTTCCGGTAGATCTTGGCGCCAAAGAGCACGATGAAGAGCGCGGAGATCAGGAACACGCAAAAGAGCGCGAGCAGGAACAGTATGTCAACAACAGGCTTGTTACGCATCTTCAGGTTCATTGGCTGCTCCTTTCCAGGATGGTGACATTCGGCATGATGTTGGAACCGATCGTTTCATAGTCCACCAAAAACTTATCGTGGTCGTACATTAAGCCGTAATGTTCCTCCATATAGGAAAGCGTGGGTGGATACATACCCTCTACCGCATAGCAGTGCACGATGTCTTTGTGTATGGCCTCATCGAGGATCCGCCGTTCGTCTTCGGCAGAACCGGAGGAAACCGTTGCAATGCCGTACAGAAAGACAGCGATCACCGCAAGAAAGAAGAGGATCGAGAAATTCACCGACTGCAGTATTCTTTTTCCGAGATTCGGTTTCTGAAAACGGTTCATATCACAACTCCTAGCCGATCGAGCTCATGATTCCCATAAGCGGAAGCATTACGGACAGCAGGATCAGACAAACGACAACGGAAAGGATGATGACCAGCGTCGGCTCCAGAACGGTAATGATGGAGTTGATGCGGTTGTCCACTTCATCCTCATAAGCGTTTGCGATCTTCTCGAGAACCTTGTCAATGGAACCGGTCTTATAGCCGATCGTCAGCATCCGGGCATACATGCTGGTGAAGATGTTGGCACTTACAAGTGCCTCCGCAAATGTATAGCCTTCCTCCTTGATCAGCTCGCGACATTTCTCGATCTTTGCGGCCATGGTCTTGTTGTCGACCAGACGCTGCACCATTTCCAGGGAAGCATCGGTATCAAGACCGGCGGACATCGTAAGCGCCATTCCGGAAGCAAAACGTCCGGAAGCGATTTTCTCGTAAAAATGTTTTGTGGCAAAAAACCTGGTACAGAAGGAAGCAAAAGCGGCCTTGCCGGGCTTGGTCTTGGCAAAGAAGATGTAGCCGGCCAGAATGAGGGCGAAGATCGCCACAAAGACCAGGGAATAGTTGGATATCGTTGTGCCCATGTTCAGGAGGCCTTTGGAGAAACCGGACATTTCCGAGCCCAGCTGAATGAACACTTCATTGAAGATCGGCAGGACCTTGATGATCAGGACCAGGATCACGATCATCATCATCGCCACGATCAGGAACGGGTAGGTGACCGCGTTCTTGATCCCCTGTGCGATGCTTTCCTCGCGGTTATAGTGGAAGGCAAGCGCATGCATGACCTCTTCCAGTTTACCGGACTGTTCACCGATCTCGATCATATCCAGTGCGTATTTGGGGAAAACGCCGGATGCGGATACGGACGCGTGAAAGCTTTCGCCCATATTGCAATGCTCCAGGATCACAGACAGGATCTCCTTGCCCTCGTGGGACAGCGCATCCTCCATCATGATCGTAATGCCTTCCATCGGAGAGATACCGGCATTCAGGATCATGGCGATCTGGTCGCAGAACATGGATAATTCGCGATTGGACAGTAATTTTCCGGTTGGTTTGTTCATGATTGCCTCCTGTTGTGCTTATTGTTCAGGTGCTGCCGTGTATCCGACAAACGGGATAAACGGCGGTCAGTATACATATTTCGTTACGTAGTTGGAGCCGTCACCGATGAAGGATTTCAGCTTCGCGTTGCTGGTGTTGGCAGCAAAAGTGGGATCCATCAGCGTCCAGTCCGTTCCGTTGAATTCGATCATTCCGCTGACCCAGCCTTTGTCGTCGATGTAGACGCTCAGCCAGGCGTGATAGACGTCACCGGCGTATCCGATCTCCATCCGCGCCGGGATCCGCTGCGAGCGCAGCATGGAACACATCAGTGCGGCATAATCGAAACAGAATCCGCGCTTGGTGGAGAGCACCTCATCCACATCGGGCAGATAGGTCTTCTCGGCAGCCTCCAGCTTATCCTTGTCGTAGACCACATTGCCGACGATGTAGGAATATACGGCTGTAACCACCTCGAGGTCCGTTTTGGCGCCTTCGGCCAGTTCACGGGCCTTAGGAACGATCGCGGAATTCTCGTTGAAATTCACATACTGGTTCGGGTACAGATAAGGACCGAAGGTATTGGTGACGGTCAGATCCATATCCGTTGTGAACAGCGTGGAATACTGACTCCCGCTGATGTTTTCATAGATCTTGGCAGTATAATGGCCGTTGCCGGATGTGATCGGGATCACGGCATTCTGCGACTGCATGTTGTAGGTGTAAGTCACGCCGTCCGGACCGGTCAGCTGCATTTTTACCTTTGGATTGTTGCCGGTATAGATCACGAAGATATAGCCTTCCGAAGCATTCGAAGCGTCAATGGATACGGTCTCGTTGCCGTAGACGACTTCGCCCAGAGCCACGGGTTCGAGTACAACGGACTCGTTGGATCGGACGGAAGTAACATCTTCGGATGCCGTCACTTCATAAGTGATACTGTCAAATTCGCCTTCCGCGATGGCTTTCTCCCTGCATCCGAACAGAGACAGGGCGCAGACCACGGACAGGAAAATACAGAGATATTTCATTGTCACCGTTTGCATATTGCGCATGGCAGACTCCTCGACGGCAGGCCCCTATCTTTCTGACAGGATCGCCTGTATCACATTGCCGTCCGTATCGGGAATATATATGTTCAGTTCGGCCCCGTCGTAGGGGATCGTGATCTCCGTATTATCGTTCACAAACCGGATCCTGGAGGGGTAGATGATGCTCCCGTCGCTCTTTGCGGCATATACATTTCTGTAATCCAGCTTATTGCCTTCGATCATCATGACAAATTCCGAGGTGTAGAGCTGGTGTGACACGATCTGAACGGATTCGTCGGCCTCATCCTGCGTGATCCTGAACTCCTGGGATGTGAAAGCCAGGGGGGAGAGAAGCGTGAGCAGGAGCATGACGATCCCGATCCACATGCAGGCGGTGACGAGAGTGGTCTTTGCCTTGCTCCGCAGGACGATCTTGTCGAAAGGAATGGTATTGGGCTTCTGTTCGCCGGCAATAAACACATTTTGCAGGATATTGTTTGCGGTAGCCATATCCATGGTATATTTATGACGGTTCATTGAAATCCCTCCTTTCTTAAGATTACTTCCAGCCGTTCCCTGCCTCCCTGCAGGTACCGCTTTACGCTGCTCCGGCTGATCTGCAGCGCATCCGCGATCTCTTCGAGCTTCATTTCGTTGTAGTACCGCATGACAATAACCTGCTGCTCGTTGAACGGCAGTTTTGCCACTGCTGCCTTTACCGTTTCGACTTCGTTCCCCAGCTCCATCTGTGCTTCGGGGTTATGATCCGCCAGATCATCGTGGAGCAGTTCCAGAAATTCCGAATTGACCTCGCCACCTTTGTCGTTCTTTTTGCTCATGTCATAGCAGACATGGAAGCAGATCTGGTTGAGCCAGGCAACGAACAGGGACGGATCCTTTATGTTCTTAATGTTTTTCAGTGCGGAAATATAGGTCTCCTGAACGGCATCCTGAGCCAGATATTCGTCCCGGAGATAGTGACCGGCATAGTTATAGATATGTTTGTACGTCAGTGCATAAAGCTCGGCGAAGGCATCCGAATCATTATCCTGCGCCAGCAGCACCAGTCCGCCTATGTAGGAATGATTAAAATCAGGCATGCCTACTCCTTCTTTGCCTCATTATATAATAGTCTCATCAGTTCGGAGAATTTCGTAACACCAAGCTCGTAATTCAGTGCCGTGTGGCATGAAAGCGCAATACTGGCATCCGGGTGAGAAGCATTGTATTCGTCCAGCGTCAGCGTCAGTTTGTCGATAAATCCCTGCATTTTCTCTTCGCTGCAGTGCTCCAGCACGGCGATGAATTCATTTCCGCCGTTTCTGCCGACAAAACCGTAGCCGTCGCCGAGTTTTTCGAAAATGTTGGAGAAATCCTGCAGGTATTTGTTGCCGGCTTCGCGCCCGAACTGTGCATTCAGCGCCTGCAGGTTCGAGATGGAGATCAGGGCGCACCCGATATGGCTGATATCACCGGCCGCCTCGTATTTCTCGAAGATCATATCGCAGCTGTTCCGGTTGGGAATGCCCGTTAGGTTATCCAGATAAGCGGTGCGGTTCAGTACGTGGTTATCAATGATGTTTTTCTGCAGCTGGTGAAAGTCCCAGATGATGGAGACAAAAGAGTAGATCATGAAGGCCCAGAGAAACACGCAGATCGTCAGAAGTGACCGGTTCGTGTAAACACTGGTGCGAAGCTGTTCGTCCGCGTACAGATATACGAAGAAAGCGATCGCAAATATGACAAGCAGGATCAGCTGTACGACCTTGAATGTCTTGTAATTCTGGAAATAATCGGAACTCTTCATATTATAATATGCCTCCCGCAGAATTCTTGCTTCCTATTATATAACATACGGATTGAAAAGGAAAGAAGTAGCCGTTGTCATATGATATGAGAAATTTTAGAAAAAACTGAACCTTTTTGGTGTTTTTTTCCGTCATTATAGGTGAAGAGGGGAAACAGCAAAGTGAATCGGAACGAACAGATCAAGGAAGAGACGGTGATGATTATGACGAAGAACAGAATGAACACGATCAGCATTACAAGTGCCGCGGTACTGGCCGTATGTATTCTGCTTGCGGTATTTTTCCATCTGACGGGAGTGCGTGTACAGGGCTCCATGGATGCGGCATCCAAAGATGCCGCCATTGTGCATGCCGGAACGGAGATCAATGATTATGATCTGGTGATCCTGGAGGAGGAAGAGCTCCCGGCAGCGGCAGCACCGGTTGAGAACAGGGCGTCCAAAGCGCTCTGGGTTATGACATCGGCTTTTATTCTCGTGCTTCTGATCGGTTATGAACTCTGGTTTGAGAATACTCAGGCAAGGATCCGCGCGCTGTCGACGGGCACTCCGGACGAAGATCCTCTGATGCGCGGTGTGAACCGTCTGCATCCCGTTAAGGCGCTGCAGGCAAGAAGGGATATGGAATTCCGGGCTGCCGAGAACTATTTCAAATAAGAGACAGAATCTTCCTATATAACAGATGTTACCGGAGGCCGGCTGAGCCTCCGGTTTTTTGTGCCGTGAAGCCGCCGGCAGTCACCGTGTCCGCATGGGTGGAGCAGGATCGAACACTACTTTGACAGACATTAAAATTGTCTATGTTGAAGATACTGATTTCCAAGGTCACGGGTTTTTCCGCTGTAAAGCAAAAATTATACAAATTAAATACAATGACGAATACAATTTAGT
>JAGCXZ010000140.1 GCA_017961065.1 Lachnospiraceae bacterium | reverse complement strand
CGGCTCTCTTTTCCTTTTTGTTCAGTTTAAAGGAATAATCTCTCGGTACGGGAGCGAATACCACGCCGCCGCCCTTCCACTGCGGTGCTCTGATGGAACCCTGACGTGCATGACTGGGTCCCTTCTGTCTCCAGGGCTTTCTGCCGCCGCCCGATACTTCCGAACGTGTTCTGGCCTTCTGTGTTCCCTGGCGCTTATTGGCAAGGTGCTGTACAACTGCAAGGTGTACCAGGTGTTCGTTGATTTCCACACCGAAGATCGCATCGTTCAGATCCATCTTGCCTACTTCTTTGCCTTCCATATTATAAACGGATACATTTGCCATTTTTCGGTTCTCCTTCCTGCGCAAAGACTAGTTGGCAGCCTTTACGGATTCTTTGATTGTAACTAACGCCTTCTTGGGACCGGGTACGGCGCCTTTGATCAGAAGCAGGTTCTTATCTGCATCTACGCGTACCACTTCCAGATTCTGGATCGTGATCCTCTTGGCACCCATCTGTCCGGGCATCTTCTTGCCCTTGAACACGCGGCTCGGGCTACTGCAGGCGCCGTTAGAACCTGCATGGCGATGGAACTTGGAACCATGCTTCATGGGTCCTCTGTGCTGACCGTGTCTCTTGATCGCACCCTGGAAGCCTTTACCTTTGGAGATGGCGGTTGCATCAACCTTATCGCCGGCTTCAAAGATATCAGCCTTAATCTCCTGTGCCAGTGTATATTCCTCAGCGTTTTCAAACTTGAACTCTCTGACGAACTTCTTGGATTCCACGCCGGCCTTCTTGAAATGTCCCTGTTCAGCCTTGTTGGCGCCGTGTCTGTGGATTACTTCGATCTTGCCGCCCTTGTCCTTGTTCACGATCTTGTCTTTCTGATCGATGAAGCCGACCTGTACGGCACTGTATCCATCGTTCTCAACCGTTTTCACCTGTGTTACAAGGCAGGGGCCTGCCTCAAGCACAGTTACCGGCACCAGCACGCCGTCTTCATTGAAGATCTGCGTCATGCCGATTTTCTTTGCTAAGATTGCTTTCTTCATTGCTTTTCTCCTTTTCATTGCCTACAGAGGAACCTGACGGTTCATACTAGTAGGAGTTATTTGTTCTTCATTTTGATGTCGATATACACACCGGCCGGCATTTCCAGTCTGGACAGGGAATCTACCGTCTTCTGGGTCGGTGTCAGGATATCAATGAGTCTCTTGTGCGTTCTCTGCTCGAACTGCTCTCTGGAATCCTTATACTTATGTACGGCCCGGATGATCGTAACCACTTCCTTCTTAGTAGGAAGGGGCACGGGACCGGAAACCTCGGATCCGTTCTTCTTCACAGTTTCAATGATCTTTTTGGCAGATGCATCTACGAGCTGATGATCGTACGCCTTTAATGTGATTCTCATTACCTGTGTTGCCATAAAAAAAGTCGCCTCCTTTTCGCACTTTATAAAGCTTAAGTACGACAAGCGGTGACTGTACACTCTCCCGTGTGTGTCCTATTGAAGTACATAGGAAGCGTTCACACGTCGTTTCTGCCCGCCGGCAGACTATTGAACTCGTACAGTGACTTGTCGCCAGTTTCCTAACTTGACATTCGCTCCACGGAACTATCTTGCTCTCATACATAGAAGTGTCCTGAAGGACGCTCGCACATCAGATTCGCCTGCGGCGAAGAGTGCTCGCGGTGCAGACAGGTTCTTCCCGCAAGCGGGCCCCTCCTATCAGCAAGTAACCTCACGCTTCATCGCTATCAATGTCACAGCAAAAACTAATATACACGATGTATTCAGAGCTTGCAAGCGATTTTTGATGAAAATTGTATTTTTTTTCGTACAATCCGCCCGCCGGCCTGATCAGGCACTATATATGGTTTTTATGGCGAAAATAACTCCCCCGGGCAGGATCCTGTCTCTGCGCGGAGGAGTTCTTTCCATATGTTGATCCGATGATCATTCTTCTATAATATAGTACCTTTTCGTCTGCAAAGGATGCAATCCCGTTATTCCACTTCCCTGCTGCAGGCATCAAACAGATCCTGCACTTCTTTGGAAGGCTCATGGTCGCATTTCGTTACGATCACGGCCACGATCAGGCTGACAAGGAATCCCGGGATGATCTCATAGAGACCGGTCGGTCCGGACAGGAACGCATACCAGAGTGCGTCTACCACAAAGCCGCTGACGATGCCGGCGATCGCACCCTTATAGGTAAATCTCTTCCAGAACAGGCTTAAGAGGATCGTCGGACCAAAGGCGGCGCCGAAGGCAGCCCAGGCGCATTCCACCAGTGCCATGATCCCGCCGCAGCTCGGTGAGCTTGCGATAAAGTAAGCAACGACCGCAATGATCGCCACAACGATACGGCCGGCCCAGAGCATCTCACGGTCGGAAGCGTCCTTCCGGAAGATGGGTTTGTATACATCCGAGGAAAACGCGGATGAGGATGCAAGCAGCTGGGAATCCGCCGTACTCATGGATGCCGCAAGGATCGCCGAAAGGAGCACGCCGGCTACAAAGAGCAGCAGGCCGTTTCCGGTAAAGATCGTGCGCACCATCGTGATGAATACCAGACTCTGTGAGCCTTCCTCAAGAGAGGCACCAAGGAACTCGTGTCCGACAAGGCCGACTACCGTTGCCATCGTCAGGATGATCGCCGTCCATACGGGACCGATCACGCGTGATTTTCTCATCTCTCCTTCTGATTTAATGGACATATAGCGGATCAGGATGTGGGGCATGCCCATGTAACCGAGGCCCCAGCCGAACCCGCTCAGGATATCCGAAATCGACTTCCAGTCAAATTTGCCGCTGCTTAAGAGGTTATAATAGTGCTCCGATGTCACCACGCCGGCAACCGGTACAAAGTCCGCACCCTGTATAAGGAACAGTGCGATGATCGGCACCGCCATCAGGGCCATCAGCATCAGCAGACCCTGAAAGAAATCCGTCCAGCAAACGGCATTGAACCCGCCAAGGAAAGTATAGAGCAGGATAATGGCCGTTGCGCCGATCATGGCTGTGGAACTCTCGATCCCGAACACCTGATTGAACAGATTGCCGCATGCCACAATGGAAGATGCGGAATAAACGCAGTAGGCGGTCATGAAGATCACCGCGCAGATGATCTGCAGCGCCTTGCTCTCGGACAGAAACCGGTTGGTCAGGTACTGCGGGATCGTGATCGAGTCTTTCGCCAGGATCGAAAAGCGGCGAAGACGGGGTGCCACAAAGATCCATGCACAGATCGTTCCGATCAGAAGACCAACGGAGATCCAGACCTGACCCATACCATACAGATAGATCGAGCCCGGAAGACCCATCAGAACCCACGCGCTCATGTCGGATGCGCCTGCAGACAGAGCCGCAACCATGCCTTTCATCTGACGGCCGCCCAGGAAATACCCTTTTTCACCGCCGGTACCGTTCTTTGCCTTCAGGAAAAAATGAATGCCGATCCCGACAACAAGGCACAGATAGAGCACAAATGCCAAAGCTTCCATATTCATTTTCATTCTCCTCCCACTGCTGTATATTCCACGTTCGTCGACATCAGCGCGCCAAATATCGCGTGTCTTTGTCGTGGTAAAGCACTAAAACCTTTCAACAGTTTATCGGATTGAGACGTAAAATGCAAGCATTTTCCGCTTTTCCTTGCTTTTGGTGGCGAACCCGTTTATGATGATACTTGCACCGGGACGGTGCATAAATACGCGGAAACAGCAGCGCGGGCGGCTGTATCCGTATCAGAATACGGAGCGTAACCGGCCATGTGGGTTGCAAATCAGTGGAAAGAATATGAAGTGATAGATACCGGAAACGGTGAAAAACTCGAGAGATGGGGCAGATATATCCTGCTGCGGCCCGATCCGCAGGTCATCTGGGACAGCGCCAGGAAAGTCCCGGAATGGAAGAAGCTGAACGCCCATTATCACAGGAGTTCCAAAGGCGGGGGTGAATGGGAATTCTTCGACCTGCCGGACCAGTGGAGCATATCCTACGGCAGCCTGACCTTTCAGTTGAAACCCTTTTCCTTTAAACATACCGGTCTGTTCCCCGAACAGGCCGTCAACTGGGACTGGATCATACGGAAGATCCGGGAGGCAAAATCACAGGCCCCGGATCGTACGATCAAAGTCCTCAATCTGTTTGCCTATACGGGCGGTGCGACACTTGCCGCTGCCTCAGCCGGCGCAGCCGTCACCCACGTGGATGCTTCCAGAGGCATGGTGCAGTGGGCAAAGGAAAACGCAGCCTCCTCAAATCTTGCGGATGCACCGATCCGCTGGCTTGTGGATGACTGCGTCAAATTCGTGGAGCGTGAGATCAGAAGGGGCAATCATTACGATGCGATCATCATGGATCCGCCTTCCTACGGCCGCGGTCCCAAAGGCGAGATCTGGAAGATCGAGGATTCGGTCTACCCGTTCCTTGAGCTTTGTACCGGGATCCTCTCCCCGCATCCCCTGTTTGTTCTGATCAATTCCTATACTACGGGTCTGCAGCCCGCCGTCCTCTCCTATATGCTCAACCAGGCGGTCGGTTCCCGTTTTTCCGGTCAGGCGGAGGCCTCAGAGATCGGTCTTCCCGTATCGTCCAACGGTCTGATCCTGCCCTGCGGCGCAAGCGGCCGTTTCAGCGGCGCATGATCTGCGGCGTTCCCGTTCAGTGATCAGGCATTCTCTTTTTTCTCATATAACGGATCCATTCAT
>JAGCXZ010000139.1 GCA_017961065.1 Lachnospiraceae bacterium | reverse complement strand
TCGGATATCATTCAGGAAGCCAGGATGCTCGGCATCAGCTTCGGGGATTAAGCAGCAGGCAAGGAGTTTCTATGTCGTATACGGCATTATACAGAAAATGGAGACCGGATCGTTTTGAAGACGTGAAAGGGCAGGATCATATCGTTACCACGCTGCGCAACCAGGTTAAGACCGGGCGGATCGGACACGCGTACCTGTTCTGCGGGACGAGAGGAACCGGTAAGACAACGCTTGCCAAGATCTACGCAAAAGCCGTGAACTGCGAGCATACCGTGGAAGGCAGCCCGTGCGGAGAATGCCCGAGCTGCAAAGCGATCGCTTCCGGCGCGTCCATGAATGTGGTCGAGATCGATGCCGCAAGTAACAACGGCGTGGACAATATCCGCGAGATCCGTGAAGAAGTGGCATATTCCCCCGCCGAAGGAAAATACAAGGTCTACATCATAGACGAGGCACATATGCTCTCGGCGGGCGCTTTTAACGCGCTGCTGAAAACGCTTGAGGAGCCGCCTTCCTATGTGATCTTTATCCTGGCAACGACCGAGGTGCACAAGATCCCCGTTACGATCCTCTCGAGATGCCAGCGCTATGATTTCAAACGGATCAAGGTGGATACGATCACGGAACGCCTGCATGAGCTGATGGAGGCGGAAGGGATCGAGGCGGATGAAAAGGCGATCCGCTATATCGCCAAAACAGCGGACGGCGCAATGCGTGATGCGTTAAGCCTCCTGGATCAGTGTACGGCATTCTATTTCGGTCAGAAACTGACCTATGAAAACGTGCTGGAAGTTCTGGGCGCGGTAGACACCGGGATTTATTCGGATCTGCTCAGATGCCTGATGGCAAGGAATATTCCGGATGCCTTAAAACTCCTGGAAGACGCGGTGCTCCAGGGCAGGGATCTGAAGCAGTTCGTATCGGAATTCACCTGGTATTTAAGGAACCTGATGCTGATCAAGGCCACAGAGGATGTGGACGATCTTCTGGACATATCCGCGGAAAACCAGCAGCTTCTTCTGGAGGAAGCGGAGATCATCGATCAGAATACACTGATGCGCTACATCAGGATCTTTTCGGAACTCTCCGACAACATGCGCTATGCGGTTCAGAAAAGAGTGCTCTTTGAAATGGCGATCGTTAAGATCTGCCGGCCGGAAACGGAAACCGATGTGCAGTCCCTGCAGGAGCGTATCCGTGTTCTGGAAGAGAAGTTGGAAAACGGAGAATTCCGCGTGGCAGCAGGGCCGCAGAATACCCCGGCAGAGGAAGAAGACTACGAACCGCCGGTTATGCCGAAGGCCCTGACGGAAGATATCAAGAAGATCGTTTCGAACTGGACGGGCATTTTAAGACAGATGCCGCCGGGCTGCGCTACCATGATGAAGACGGCGAAGCTTACGGCCAAAGAAGACGATAAACTGCTGATCGTGGTAGCCGACTCGATGCTCTGCAACTATCTGAATAAGGATATGCAAAGAGCGCAGATCGCAGACAGCCTTGCAAAAGCGATCGGCAAAGAAGTTGATTTTGATGTGATCGCCCTGGAAGAAGGAAAAACGTTCAACAGGGAATTTGTGGATCTGAGCAAAATGATCCAAATGGAAGTAGAAACCGAAGCGTAGATGGGAGGAACAGATTACAATGGCTAAAAGAGGCGGTTTCCCGGGTGGTATGCCCGGCAATATGAACAACCTGATGAAGCAGGCACAGCGCATGCAACGTCAGATGGAGGAAAGCCAGAAGGAACTGGAAACTAAGGAATTTTCGGCGACAGCCGGCGGCGGTGCCGTGGAAGTGACGGTTTCCGGAAACAAGGAAGTGAAAAAGGTAACGCTTTCTCCTGACGTTGTGGATCCGGACGATATCGAGATGCTGCAGGATCTGATCGTTGCTGCCGTTAATGAGGCATTTCGAAAGGTTGAAGAGGAAACGCAGAATACGATGAGCCGGTTTACCGGCGGAATGGGGCTTCCGTTCTGATGGATCTGTACAGTGGATATATCAACAAATTGATCGCGGAACTATCCGTTCTGCCCGGGATAGGCAATAAATCCGCCCAGCGGCTCGCCTTTCATATCATTAATATGCCCAAGGAGAGCGTGAAGCATCTGGCGGATACCATGGTGGAAACCAGGGAGAAGATCCGGTATTGCGAAAAGTGCTGTACACTGACGGATTCCGAAATCTGCCCGGTATGCGCGGATCCCGGCAGGAACAGCCGTGTGATCATGGTGGTGGAAAACACCAGGGATCTGACGGCTTATGAGAGAACGCACCGCTACGAAGGCGTTTACCATGTGCTGCATGGCGCCATCAACCCGACACTCGGGATCGGACCCAACGAGATCCGGTTAAAAGAGCTGCTGCAACGCCTGCAGCATGATGTGGACGAGGTGATCATAGCCACCAATTCCAGCATTGAAGGCGAAACGACAGCCATGTATATCAGCAAACTGATCAAACCGACAGGTATCAAAGTAACGCGGATCGCAAGCGGCGTACCTGTGGGCGGTGAATTGGAATATATCGATGAAGTAACACTGTCCCGTGCCCTGGAAGCCAGGGTGGAACTGTAGGGCAGAACACAGGCGGAAAGCAACAGGAGGAAGCGGAAATGAGCGTAACAGTCAGTGATTTCGGAAAGATGCAGGATGGCAGACAGATCTATTTATATACCATCGAGAACGGCGGCATGAAGGCGTGCGTTACCAACTTCGGTGCGATCCTTGTCTCGCTGTTTGTTCCGGACGGAAAAGGCAAGGTGGATGATGTGGTCCTGGGATTTGACAAAGGAGAGGACTACTTCCACAATGACAGCTTTTTCGGCGCTACGATCGGCCGGAGTGCCAACAGGATCGCAGGAGCGGAATTCAAGATCGACGGAACCACCTATCATCTGGCCGTAAACGATAATGCAAACAACCTGCATTCGGACTTTGAAAAGGGTTTTCATATGCAGCTCTGGGATGCGATCACAACGGATGATTCCGTGAAGTTTTCCTATTATTCTCCCGACATGGAGATGGGATTCCCCGGCAATCTGGACATTTCCGTTACATATACCGTGACGCCTTCTCATGAACTGATCATTCATTACGAGGGAACCTGCGATAAGAAATCGCTGATCAATATGACGAATCACAGCTACTTTAATCTCTGCGGACATGATCACGGAAGCATCTCCGATACGCTTCTGCAGATTGATGCGAGCCGCTATACGCCGGTCGTTGCGGGCGCGATCCCGACAGGCGAACTGGCACCGGTAGCGGGAACACCGATGGACTTCACGGAATGGAAAGAGATCGGGAAAGAGATCGAGGCTGATTTTGAGCAGCTGAAACTGGTTCAGGGTTATGATCACAACTACGTGATCGACGGATATTCCGGAAAACTACGCCGGATCGCAGGAGTAAGAGCAGGCGGAAGGGAAATGAGCGTTTATTCGGATCTGCCGGGCGTTCAGTTCTATGCGGGCAACTGCATCGCGCCCTGCACCGGGAAGGGCGGCGTACACTATGACAAACGTTTTGCGTTCTGTCTGGAAACCCAGTACTTCCCCAACAGCATCAACCAGGAAGGATTCGAAAAGCCCGTATTTGACGCGGGAGAGAAATACGATACAGAAACGATCTATCAGTTCAGTTGGGAGTAGGAATGTCTGAAGAGTCAGGTAAGAAACGTAAAAAAGACCAGTTTTCGGTCACGGTTGTAGGCATAGTCATCTATTCGATCGTGCTCATCGGGATCGTGGCCGGAACGTATCTGGGGATCAAAACGTTTTATAAAAATCACCAGAAGAAGCTGGAAGAGGCTGTGGCGCAGACGGAAGAGGAAATGGAAAACCGTCTCAAGGAACAGGCACAGGCGATCACGGAAGTTGCGGAGGAGCCGGAGGTAACAGAGGAACCGGAGGAGCCCGCAGAAGAAGAGCAGGAAGCCCTGCCCGAAAAACTGCTGGATGTTACGGAACTGATTGATCCGGAGACCATGGAGATCGATTACAGTCAGACCGTGGCCGAACCCGAAAAAAGGGATCCGAAACTTGTCTGGAAGGATACGGTGTTCTCCAAACTTGAAAATGTGAAGGATCCTGCGAATGCGCCGGTCAACCTCTATGATTTCAGCCGGAAAAACGCGGTTGTCAACGGTGACAAAAAGCTGGAATTCATGATCTATACCAATCCCGAAACGGAAAAGACGGAAAAGATCACGACCAAAGAGTACTGCGGGGATGATGTTGAGATCCTGAATTACTATTACGACAACGGACGGATCAATTACGTGTCCCAGTACCGTCAGACCGTTGACCTGCCGATCGACCAGTCCACGAGAAATGTGCAGTCCAGATATTACTACAGCGGCGATACGCTGGTACGCTACATTTACTGCGAGGCCGAACACGCGACGGAATACAATGTCGCGGAAATGGATAAATACAGTGAAGGAACGGTCGGACAGTACGATTATCTGGAAGCCAGCATCCTGAACAAAGCCTATATCAATTATAATGTCATTAAGCTTTTGCCGGAGATCGAAAAGGTGGACGGATATGTGATGGATGAGTTCAATTCGGGACTGAGCGAGGCGGTGATCACCGTAAAGGATGCGGAAGGGAATGAGATCGTCTCCACGCAGAGTGACGGTGACGGGCATTACAACTTTGAACTGGAAGCGGATAATTCCAAGGTCTATACGATCCATGTGGAAAAAGGAACGCTGGACAGCGTGGATGTCTATAATATCCGGGCCGTGAAAGGTTCTTCCTACTATGCCGTAGAACCGATCTATATGGCTTATACGGAAACCGGAGCCGTATACAACGTGCAGATCCTGGTCAGGGATGCCGCAAACGCGATCAACGGCCTGCCCGAAGCAACGATCCGTTTACGTGCCGGGATCAACAACTACGAGGGAGACGTGATCGCAACCGGATCGCTGGACGCAACAGGAGCCATTTCGGCACCTTTAAAAGCCGGCTGTTATACGGCAGAGGTGCAAAAGGGCGGTTATGAGACCTGCTTCTTTACGATCATCGTAAAAGCGGACCACCAGGCTGTGCTCGGCTATGCCGTGGCAGATGTCGGCGAAAACGAAGTGGTAACGACACTGTCCTGGGATTCAACGCCCCTGGATCTGGACCTCAGGATGTTCTCATCCGGCGGAAAACGTGTCAACAGATCGGGACTGGACAGCGTAGGTTCCACCATGGCGGAGATGATCCGCACAACGCAGCTCGGATCTGACACGTTTGAGTGCTTTGTATCCGATTACAGCAACTGCACGGGCGGGGATCCGTACGCATACAGCATGTCAGGATCCAATGCCTACATCTCCATTTATTCGGCGGACGGCCTGCAGGCCATGTTCCATGTACCCGCAGCACACATGGGCGTTGTCTGGAAACCGTTTGAGATACGAAACGCAAAGATCCTGCCGCTGAATGAGTATTATTACCACGCCGAAGACGGCAGTATCTGGATGAATAAACAGTAGGCTTGTTTTTAAGGAACAGATAGACTATCATAAGGAAATGAGGAGAATCACGATCGATTAAGGAGGGGCCATGAAGAAAAGATTATATACTTTGATCAGGATCGTTGCGGCAGCAGCCGTTGCAGCGGGGATCCTTGCAGGAACAGGCCGTATCGTACGGGCAGATGAAGCATCTGATGCACAGGCTCAGTTACTGCTCCTGATGCAGACGCCGGAATATAAGGCGGCTCTGGCAGCACAGCAGGCACAGCTGAAAGCGCTCGCGGAGCAGCAGGCTGCGATCCTTGCGGCACAACAGGCAGCGCAGCAGGCGGCATGGAACGCACAGCTTCAGGCAGCACAGCAGGTATATGCGAATGCGCAGTATCTGCACGAACATGCCATTACGCAGGCGTATCTGCTGAATGCGATCCAGTTCCAGCAGAGATGCCAGTATGAGTCCATGATAAACAAAGAGGGATTGGATTATAAGAGCATGCTCATGGATGAATTCAAGGATGCGCAGTATGATGCGCTCCGCGCTTTCATGGGTTATAACGGATTATAAGAAAGATCTGAATCTGTTGTTTACCGGAGGACTCCGTAAGGAGTCCTCTTTTGAGGAAAACAGCAACATGAGGAAATGCGTATGGGAATGATCAAACGCATTAAAAAAGAAATAGAGATCATCAAAGAACGTGACCCTGCGATCCATTCCGCGATGGAAGTCCTTCTCTATCCCAGTTTCAAGGTTATGCTGCATTACCGGTTCGCGCATAAACTGTACGGCAAAGGACATTATTTTCTTGCCAGATGGGTCTCCCAGCGGGCGGCCAGAAAAACGGGGATCGAGATCCATCCGGGTGCGCAGATCGGGGACGGCCTGTTCATTGACCACGGAAACGGCGTGATCATCGGCGAGACGACGATCATCGGCAATAACGTGACACTGTATCAGGGCGTAACGCTCGGCGGAACGGGAAAAGAACACGGAAAGAGACATCCCACCATAGAGGACAATGTCATGATCTCAGCGGGAGCCAAGGTCCTGGGTTCGTTCAGGGTGGGTGAGAACTCAAAGATCGGAGCCGGATCGGTCGTTCTGGAAGA
This sequence comes from Lachnospiraceae bacterium, assembly GCA_017961065.1. Classification (GTDB taxonomy): domain Bacteria; phylum Bacillota; class Clostridia; order Lachnospirales; family Lachnospiraceae; genus UBA2868. Next base: position 7,732 of record JAGCXZ010000139.1, on the reverse strand, counting down.
GGTACCGCCCAACTGCACGGTTGTCGGTGTGCCGGGGCGGATCGTAAAGAGAGACAACGAGAGCATTCCCCGCGAAACAATGGATCAGATCCATCTTCCGGACCCCATCAAGGATGAGATGCAGTCCATGCAGGAGAAGATCGAACAGCTGCAGTCGCGGCTGGATAAACTGGAAAAGAAATAACAAGATCATAGATAAAGAGGTGGAAGGATGCAGTCAAGAACTCATCACTGTAATGAATTACGCCTGAGCGATGCAGGCAAAACGGTCACGCTTTGCGGATGGCTGGACAATGAAAGAAAGGTTTCGAAGAATCTCAGTTTCGTGGTGCTGCGTGATTTTTACGGCATAACGCAGTTCGTATTTGAAACGGAAGAGATGATCGGCAGGCTGGAGGGCGTCAACAAGGAGTCCACGCTGCAGATCACGGGTGTTGTCAGGGAACGTGAAAATAAAAACAACGGGATTCCCACAGGAGAGATCGAAGTGGTTCCCACGGATGTGCAGATCCTCGGGAAGTGCATTTATAACGCGCTGCCGTTTGAGATCCGTCAGTCCAAGGACGCGGACGAGAATTTCCGTCTCAAATACCGCTATCTGGACTTAAGAAACCCGGTTGTTAAGGATAAGATCGTACTCCGCTCCAGGATCGTGGCGGAATTGCGGCAGAGAATGAACGCGCTTGATTTTCTTGAGATCACAACCCCGATCTTAACCTGCTCGTCACCGGAAGGCGCCAGAGACTATCTTGTGCCGTCCAGAAACCATCCGGGCAAATTTTATGCGCTTCCGCAGGCACCGCAGCAGTTCAAACAGATCCTGATGGCCTCCGGTTTTGACAGATATTTCCAGATCGCGCCGTGTTTTCGTGATGAGGATGCAAGAGCCGACAGATCACCGGGCGAATACTATCAGCTGGATATGGAAATGGCCTTTGCGGGACAGGAGGATGTCTTTGCGGTCATAGAGGAAGTCCTGCCGCCGGTATTTGAGAAATTCGGTACCTACAAAAGAGCATCCAAGGCACCGTTTGCCAGACTGCCGTATTTGGAGGCACTCGAAAAATACGGTACGGACAAGCCGGATCTGCGGATCGACCTTGTTGTGCAGGATGTTACGGAACTGTTTTCCAAAACGGAATTCGGCCCGTTCCAGAACGGAGCGGTCATCAAAGCCGTCGTTACGGACGGTTATACGGCAACCCGTAAGGAAATCGACAAAATGTGTGCGGACGTGGAAGTAGAAACGGCTTCCAAGGCCTTCTGGTTCCGCATGGACGACACCGGCGAATTTGTGGGCGGTATCTCCAAATTCCTGACGGACATCAAGGAGGATGTGATCAAAACCCTGAACCTGAAGCCGGGCGATTTTGTAGGAGTCTGCGCAGGCGACAAGGGAAGTGCGACCAAGACTTCCGGTGTGATCAGAAGAATGCTCGGCACGGCATCACAGGGCCATTTTGACAAGGAACAGTACGCATTTTGCTGGATCATTGATTTTCCCATGTATGAGATCGGCGAAGAATCGGGTGAACTGGAATTCTGCCACAACCCGTTCTCGATGCCGCAGGGCGGAATGAAAGCGCTCAAGGAGCAGGATCCGCTGGATATCCTCGCTTACCAGTACGATCTGGTCTGCAACGGGGTGGAACTGTCATCGGGCGCTGTCAGAAACCACGATCCCGAGATCATGGTCAAAGCATTTGAACTTGTCGGACTGGGAGAGGATGATGTGAAATCCAAATTCCCCGCCATGTACAACGCGTTTTGCTACGGGGCACCGCCGCATGCCGGGATCGCACCCGGTGTTGACCGCATGGTCATGCTGCTGGCCGGGGAAGACAGCATTCGTGAAGTGATCCCGTTCCCGATGAACAAGCAGGCCATGGACATCATGATGGGGGCACCTGCCACGGTGGAACAGAAGCAGCTGGATGATGTGCATATCTGCATCAAAGAGGAGCCGGAAAAAGAGCAGAATCCATGATGTGATCTGACAGATGAGGGTTGAGTGGCGGAGCGATTATGAAAGAAAAAAACTACGGCAAGCTGAGCAAAAAGGCCAGGATCATAGCAATTGCTGTTGTGTGCGTGATTTTTGCGTTTGTTTGCGTGACTTGCTTAAACCTTCAGAAGAAAACAAACGAGATCATCTTTCATGCTCATGACGTTGAACTGAACAGTGCCGTTCTCCGGGATGATACGATCGTATCAACCGAGGAGACGGAAGACTATACTTTCAAAACGAAGCCGTTTATCCTGCCTGCCGGCAATTACTCGATCTTGCTGCGTTACGCTTCCACTGCCGGCGGATCGGTGCTGGTCCAGGGCAGTAACGACTGCGTATTCAATCTGGAACTTCCTGCAACGGACGGAAACGATCAGACGATCACGGATGACAGGCTGATCCTTCCCATGGGTACCGACAAGGGATGCATCAAATTCTTCCGCGAGGGGAGCGGCGAGATCACGGTCAAAGAGATCCGGATCCTTTCGCCCAAACGCATTTATAATGATTATCTGATCATAATCCTTTTGGCGGGGCTGGTTTCGGCAGGCCTGATCGTTTTGATCCTCCTGTTCAACCGCCTTCGCATCTCCAGGATCGGACTGTCCTATGTCGGGATGCTTCTGATCGCTCTTTTGCTCGTCAATATCCCGTTCTTTACGAAAGGAACCTATTACGAGATCGACACGCAGGGACATATGAAGCGGATCGAGGCGATCGCGCAGGGTGTGCGGGATCGTCAGCTGCCCGTTATCATCGGTCCCAATTATGCCAATCAGTACGGGGAACTGGTCGCTCTTCAGCCGGACCTGTTTCTGTATATTCCCGCGCTTCTCAGACTGTTAAACGTATCCATTCCGACAGCCTATAATATCTACATGATCCTGGTGAACGTCGCTACGGCCTTTTTTGCGGTGGTTTGCGGGGAAAGACTGTTCACCTCTCTGCGATGGGGCATTGTTGCGGCGGTCTTTTATCTCATAGAACCGTTCCGCCTGTATGTCATGATGGATCTGGGGGCCGGGGCAGGCATGGGAACGGCGTTGGTCTTTCTGCCTTGCGTGATCGTCGGACTGTTTAATATCATGAACCGCAAAGGCTTTCGGTGGCAGTATCTGGCGATCGGTCTTTGGGGAATGGCGAGTTCTCATGTTCTGGGCTTTGCCCTTGCAGTGATCGCGTTATTTTTCTATGCATTATTCCATATCAAAATCCTTTTTCGCAAAGAGATCATACTGGCTCTGCTGAAAGCCATGGCGCTGTTTATTTTCCTGACGCTCGGGACACTGGCGCCCTTTATCGGGTTTTATTTCACGGATTGGGACCGCTCGGCGCTGCAATGGACGGATTTTTATCATTTCGATGTCAGCGTAAGCCGCGAGATCCTGAACCTGATCGCGGTGGCTGTCATGCTCATTTCACTGATCGGCATCCTGAAAAGAAAACTGCTTTCGCAGTTTGGGCGGGGAATCTTCATAACCGGATTTGTTTCGGTCGTGCTTTCCCTCTCGATCTTTCCGTGGTTTCTGTTTAAAAACGTGCCGTATATCGATTCGTTTCTGTCGATGATGCAGTATCCGATGCGTTTTCACTTTCTGGCTGTGGCATCGGTGGCTTTGGTCGCGGCGGAAGCGGTCTGCGCGCATATGGATGCCAGAACAAAGATCAGGCGGAGACTGCTGTATTCGATCACGGGACTGTTTGCGATCGGCGTGATCGTCAACTTCTATGAATTCTATGATTCGGACAAGCTCTTTTATGATCCGATGATCGGAGAGGTCAATACGGTCATGGAAGACTACCTGCCGGAAGGGACGCAGACAGAATGGTATGCGACCGATACGGGATCCTTTTCCGACTATGATGAAGTCGAGGCATTTTCCTACTCAAAGATGAATACGCATATCGACTGCACCTATGTGGCAAGGTCAGAGGGGCAGTTCATGGAATTTCCGCTGTTTTACTATGAGGGATATGTGGCGCATGATCAGAACGGCGCGCCGCTGAAAGTGGAAAAGGGAGAGCACAACAGAGTCAGGGTTTACCTTACAAAGTCGGATGAGGAGCAGGAACTGCATCTGTTCTTTAAAGTCAAACGGATCTATAAATATCTGTTTTTATTCTCATTGCTTGCATGCGCGGTCTGGTTTTCATACCGCACCATTCTTTTCGCGAAACGGAACTGGAATTCAGAAAGGATCACCCGGGCATAGCCGGGTGATCCCTTTTCTTTGAGGGTATCCTTAAGGTCCGGGGACCTTTATTTTGCTGTCAGTACGATGAATTCCACGTTTCCGGTCACATCGCTCTCTTCAAGCTTTCCAAGCTCGGCTTCCGCGTCAGAAGAGATGCAGAGCAGCATTTCTCCGTTATCGTATACGGAAACATACGTAGCTGTTCCGTGCGCGATCTCCGCATATGAGAACTGAAAATCATGCATCTTTGCCAGATCTGCCGCTTCACTCATAGGCATTCCCACGGTGATCTCACAGATGCAGTAGGTCTGACCGCCGTAACTTACCGCAACAACGTTTCCGGCGTTGTCTATCGTAAAGAACGGTCCGCCCAGCGCGATTCCGTCCGACCTTCTCTCCATCATATCCGCGGGTTCAGATACGTCTGTGGTCTCACTGTTTTTGTAGGAGTCATCATACTGAAGGTCAGGAAAATCAACGGCAACGTCGTCAATGTGCATGCCGTAGTAAGCAGACAGATCCGTTTTATAGATCCCGTCATTCGTCTCAAGATCTTCATCCTTGTCGATCACGACCAGTTCCGGAAATACAGTGTCGGCCATGGCGATCATATCCTGATCATAATCAGCGGGCGCGCCGATGGCATATACAAGCCCGCAGGTATCTGTTGAAAGCGTAAACGCCTTCCAGCTCCAGGTATCCTCGTTGCTGCCGGTCAGAAACGATACAACATATACGGGATATGAGGTATTTGCCGTGTATTCCTCGCTAAGCGCTACGGTTTCTTCGGAAGCGGTATCTCCTTCCAGAAGGATCCAGTGAGCCATCTCAACAGCCGCTTCTTCTTCGGATGCAGGCTTATTTTCATCCCACAGCCTTCCGACTTCGCAGACACTCAGCATGCCGTCGTCCGAAACATGTTCGGTCCGGTAGCTTCCGTCGTCATTAAACTGATCGTCAACCCGTTCCATTCCGTCAGTCGCATTTTCCGCGCCGCCCAGGTAGACGGTACAAACATCATAGGTTTCATCTTCCGCAGGTTCTTCTGCGGGAACTTCCTCCTGCTCCGTTACTGCCTCTGCAACGTCCGGCTCTTCTGCCTGAGCGGCAGCAGGCTCTGTCACTGCTTCTGCGGGTTTTGTTGTGCCGCAGGCAGACAGGGCGCCGGCCATCAGCACAGCTGCAAGTATCGTCGAGAGTATCGCCTTATACCTCTTCATTTTCATGATCCGCCTTTCTTTCCGAAACGATCCCATACGCAGGTTGTCCGGTGATCTCATCAAAATGTATCGTATTTCTCAGCTTTGCCCTGTTCGAAATATCCGAATCCGTCCTCTAATTTATAGGTGGTTTCGTATAAACCGTCATAGGCAATATTCGTAAGGGGGTTATACGGCTCAACAAAACTGTTGATCTGCTCGTAGTATGCCGCTTCGTCAACCTTGGACCCGTTTACGGAATATTCGGCGTCATCGCCGTTGTATGCAACCTCGGCTTTGAATACCTCTTCCAGCTTTCCGTCTTTGATCTCGGAGAACACCTCTCTCATTCCGGCAGCAGCTCCGCTGACATGGATCAGATTGGAGCCTTCCGCATAATCGAGGCTGCCGCCGTCAACACCTGCGATCACGCTTGCAAGCAGAACGACCTCGCCATTGTTGATCGTAAAGATGAAGGCGTTTTCGTGCACATAGGATCCTTCGGAATCGCTTGCGATCAGTTCGGGAATATCGTCATCATCGATGAAAGCAAGCGCAAACTGGTTGGCCAGGCCCTCGGACATCAGTTCATCGATCTGATCAAGGTAAGGCGCGTATCCTTCCTCATCCGCAGAGCCTTCGTCTGCCCCTTCGTCTGCGTCTCCGGCAGCCAGTTCCGAAAGATCGATCAGCTCAACACTGTCAAGTTCGCTTTCGTAGAAGTCGGCATTCTCCTCATAGTAGTCCACCGGACATCCGAACCCGTAGTAATAGGTGAAGCTGTCGGTAAGTACGACTACGCCGACATCCTGCCTGCTGTCCTCATTGGAACCGCTCTCCCAGTAAACTCTGTATGCGGGATAGGACAGGGACGAAGAAAGGGTTGCATCTTCCTTGACATCCGTGACGTTTGCATCGTTATCCACGATAGCGCATACGAAATTCTGCGCGTAAGCATCCGGAGCCTGTCCGTCACGCTGCGAGTTGGGATAACTCGTATTTGTTATAACGGTGATACCGTCTTCTGTCATATCCTCGTAAAGATAGGTTCCGTCTTCGTTGTTCTGGTTGGTGAGGTTGGTCAGACCGGTATAGGAACCGCCTTTTAAGGCAAGTACATTTACCGCGGGCTCTTCTTCCGGCTGTTCCTCATCCTCGATCAGGTCACCCAGTCCTTCGTTCGGATCATCCATATCCACGGTCTCGTTTACTTGTGCGGCTTCCTGACCGCATCCGCACACCCCGGAAAAGGCGAGCGCAAAACATAATACCATTGCTGTTGTTTTGATCTTTTTAATCATTCTGTTTTCCTCCCGTATAAAAATTGCTGCTTATAATGATTATAAAAGCAGCAATCAAAAATAATACATACTAAAAGTATACAGAGCCGTTTTGACGTGATCACGCAGAAATGATATCTTTTATGATCCGGAACAGTTCGTCATAGGAAGACGCGGTGTAATTGATATCATAGGAAGCCATTGCCGTTTCGATATTCCCCTCCGGCCGGAACCAGATCGAAGTCATGGAAGCGTTTTTGGCACCGAGCATATCCGAGGACAGGGAATCTCCGATCACGATACAGGATTCCCTTGACGCCCGGATCCTGTCAAGAACCATATCAAAATACGCGGCGGAAGGTTTGTTTACACCCATATCTTCACTAACGAACAATCCGTCTATGTACCGATCAAGTCCCGTAGAAGCGATCCTTCCCTTGGCGTTGATCGTTACGCCGTTTGTTATGATGTATATCGCGGTATTTCCGGGTTCCTCTTTTATCTTTTTCACGCACTCCAGAGCGCCGTCAAGAAGAACGCCGTTTTCCGACATGGTCTGTATGAAGTCACTGTTGACCGCAAGCGGATCCAGAGATGATGAATCCCCCTCGCATTTCTCGAAAATATAGCCAAACCGCATTCTGAAAAGCCCGTTCCTGGTGATATCTCCCTTTTCCAGCTTACCCCAGAGTGTTTTGTTGTAAGTTTTGAAGAGATCATAGATCCGATCCGAATAGGAAAGACCGTTTTGTTGCAGGACTTTCCCCAGCGCGATGTACTCTGAGGCATGAAAATCAAGCAAGGTCTGATCCAGATCGAACAGAAGATTATAACGCATTTGCAAATCTCCCGGGTAATTGAAATAATCCTGAACAAATATCTTATCAAAGCATAACATCATTTTGATGAAAAGTATAATTCTTTGGCCAAAGGAAAGTCAAACGGGTCAAAGAAAAAAACCTTGACAGAATACATTTGATAAAATATAATGTGGTCAAAGCAAAAAAAACAGCACTGTACCCAAAGGAGGAAAATATCATGGGATTTTAT
>JAGCXZ010000138.1 GCA_017961065.1 Lachnospiraceae bacterium | reverse complement strand
TTTTTTCAGTTCTTCCGGATCGGGATCGTTTTCTCCCGCCCCCATCAGATCCGCTAGATCGGAAAGTCCCATTTCATCCATCAGATCACGCATGCCCTGAGACAACGCATCCATGACCTCGTCCGTCAGATCCTCCATACCCTGCATCATTGCGTTTATAGCTGCTTCCGTCAGGTCTTCCATGTCAGGGGCCGGATCAGGCGCGCCGATTACCAAGCCGTCCTGAAACGGCTCTTCGTCGGATATCGTTTCCGAAAGGCTGAGCGCTTCCACGGAATCCTTCGCATATACGGATACCGTATCCGTCTGCTCCACCTCGCGCTCATAGGTAAAGAAACGCTCGCCCTCCTTCTTCGGATCATCTGGCTTTCCGGTGTTTTCCGTATCCATCATGGAACTGCCGGCCGCTTTGGCCAGTTCCTCAGCCTCTAAGTGTTTGACTTTCTTCCTGGCGATACGTTCCATGGATTCTGCATGCAGGATCGCAGCTTCGATCTCTTCGCTGTCGTATTTGCCGCTCATCTTTTCACGCTTCAGTTTCAGGATTTCGCGTGTTGCCTGTGAAACGGCCTGTCTGGCCGCCATGGACGTCTTGCTCCGGATGATCTGTGCGGAAATGCTCTTAAAATGATAGCTGCATTTCTTTTTGGTCAGAGACGTATCCTTTGCCTGCTGTCTCTGCGTGCGCACGGAATCACTGTAACGCTGCATGCTGTCCAGGATCGAATCCATCGCGGTCCTGTTTGCGGTCGATTTTGCCGCGCTTCTTTGCGAACCGTCCGTCTGCGTCCGCTCCATGCCCGTAAGCATACGACGGATCTCGCTGACTTCCCGCGCCGTTGTCCCGGATGAGCGCTCATATTCCCTGTCCGCTCCGAATGCACCCGAACCATTCGGCGTGGTATTCTTCTGCATCCGGACCGCTTTCTGCACCGACTGGGAACGCTGTGCGATGTATGAATTTGTCACATACTGTGATATCGTATTCATACCGTCGCCCCGCTTATCCTTTAAAATCGATGTTCTGGCCGATCTGCTCTTCCTGTTCGGTCAGCTGCGTTCCTGCCGACTGTTCATAGGCATAGGAAGACACCTTGGAAAGCAGTTCCTCCATGGAATCTGCCATGAGTTCCAGATACTCTTCCCGCCGGCGCACGATCCGCTCTGCCTGCTCTTCTTTTCCGTCTTTCCTGCGAGCGGCGATCTTTTCCGCATTCTTTTTGGCTGCGGCTTTTTCCGCACGGATCTTGTCGTGCTTTTTCGTCTCAAGCCGCTTCTTTACGATCTTCTCCTGCGCATCCGTGTTCTTTGCGATCGTTGCAAAGAACGACGTATTGCCGTTTGCATCTACGGACATGCCGAAATTCTTTACGGATGCCCCGCTGCTTGCAAGGCTGTTTTTGGCCTCCTGCAGCTTTGTCTCAGACATGGCAATGATCCCTTCGTATTTCTTACGGAAGGATTCGTCCGTTGCCATTCTCTCCAGTTTTTCTTCATCGATCAGCACGACCTGTCTGGAAGCGTTGCCGTAAGCGGCCGCATTCGATGCGACCTGCGCTTTCTCTTTGCTCCCGACCAGAATGAAATCCATGTTGTGGAACCGGGACTTCAATTTGGCATAATACTCCTTTGCCTTGTCAGACAGTTCTACATCGCCGATCACGGTTCCGTAGCCCGTCTTCTGCGTCGGGATCAGCGGACTCCCTTTGGAGAGAGGCTTCCACTCCTTGCATGCTGTGGTTTCGGACGCGCTGTTTTTCACGCTGTCCGATCCGTATGACCGTGCAGTTTCCGCTGCCGGTCTTACCGCCGCCTGATCACGGCCGGCGGCTGCCGTCTGATATGCTCGTGTAACTTGCGTGTAACGGACATCTCCATATGAACCGCTCACCATAAACCCATCCTTTCCATACTCCCCGGTATGCTGTGAGGTCGTTTCAACTCCTTTTGACAAAACCCCTTATCTACTTTATCGGATAAATATTAGGAATTCTTTAGACATCGTGACAAAATTGGGAAGCGAACTTAAATGCTTCGCTGAGCGCTCACCTCGATTCCGCTTCGCTTCATCTCGGTCACGGCATTCGTTGAATGCCTGACACGCATAAAAAAGAGACGTTCGCAGGCAAGCCTGCAACGACTCTTTCTTATGCTTTCTTAAGCGCTCAGCTCAAGGCTGGCGTGCATATTACTCAATGATAGAAGCAACTCTGCCGGATCCTACTGTACGGCCACCTTCACGGATAGCGAATGTAAGACCCTGCTCACAAGCTACGGGATGGATCAGTTCGATCGTCATCTCTACGTTATCACCGGGCATGCACATCTCTGTGCCGGCCGGAAGATTGCAGACACCCGTTACGTCAGTTGTTCTGAAGTAGAACTGAGGTCTGTAGTTGTTGAAGAACGGTGTATGACGGCCACCCTCGTCCTTGGTCAGAACGTAAACCTGAGCCGTGAACTTCTTGTGGCAGGTAACGGAACCGGGCTTAGCAACAACCTGGCCACGCTCGATATCTGTTCTGTTGATACCACGAAGCAGGATACCGATGTTATCACCGGCCTGAGCCTCGTCAAGCAGCTTACGGAACATTTCGATACCGGTTACAACCGACTTCTGTGTCTCTTCCTTGATACCGATGATCTCAACTTCATCAGACATATGCAGTGTACCACGCTCTACACGGCCTGTAGCAACAGTACCACGACCTGTGATCGTGAATACGTCCTCGATCGGCATAAGGAAAGGCTTATCTGTATCACGCTGCGGATCCGGGATGTAAGTATCTACGGTATCCATCAGTTCCATGATCTTGTCGCCCCATTCGCTTGAAGGATCTTCCAGAGCCTTCAGAGCGGAACCCTGGATGATCGGGCAATCCTTGAACTCGTACTCTTCGAGCTGCTCGGTTACTTCCATCTCAACCAGCTCGATCAGCTCAGGATCATCAACCATATCGCACTTGTTTAAGAATACTACGATGTAAGGTACACCTACCTGACGGGACAGAAGGATGTGCTCCTTTGTCTGTGCCATAACACCATCAGTAGCAGCTACAACGAGGATAGCACCATCCATCTGTGCAGCACCGGTGATCATGTTCTTAACGTAGTCAGCATGTCCCGGGCAGTCAACGTGTGCATAGTGTCTCTTCTCTGTGGAATACTCAACGTGTGCGGTAGAAATCGTGATACCACGCTCTCTCTCTTCGGGAGCCTTATCGATATTCTCGAAATCAACCTTCTCGTTACCGGGAACTCTCTCAGCCAGAACCTTTGTGATTGCAGCCGTCAGAGTTGTTTTACCATGGTCAACGTGACCGATGGTACCGATATTACAATGCGGTTTGCTTCTGTCAAATTTAGCTTTTGCCATTTTAAACTTCCTCCTTTTGATAACCCAAACTTATTTTTCTTTAAGTTTGACGCTCGCTAATGTTGATTATATTTCATTTGTGCCCAATTTTCAAGGAAAAATTATCCTCAATCCTTCTTGGTATTCAGAACTTTTTCCTGAACGGATTTGGGAACCTGTTCGTACTTCTCAAAGAACATGGAGTAGTTACCGCGACCCTGCGTTCTGGAACGCAGATCCGTTGCATAACCGAACATCTCGGAAAGCGGAACAAATCCGCGGACGATCTTGCCGTTTCCGACATCATCCATACCCTCGATGCGGCCTCTGCGCGAGTTGATATCGCCGATTACGTCGCCCATGTACTCTTCCGGCATCGTCACTTCAACCTTCATGATAGGCTCAAGCAGAACCGGTGCGGCTTTCTGCATGGCATCCTTGAATGCGAGTGAACCCGCGATATGGAATGCCATCTCCGAAGAGTCGACTTCATGGTAAGATCCGTCATAAACGGTCGCATGTACACCGACAACCGGGAATCCGCCGAGAATACCGGCCTTGGTTGCTTCTTCGATACCTTCGCCGACTGCGGGGATGTACTCCTTGGGAATCGCACCGCCCACAACCTCGGAATCGAACTTGAACAGTTCTTCTCCGTTGGCGTCCATAGGCTCGAAACGCACCTTACAGTGTCCGTACTGACCACGTCCGCCGGACTGCTTTGCATACTTGGATTCCACATCCACCGGCTTTGTGATCGCTTCCTTGTAGGCGACCTGCGGAGCGCCGACATTAGCTTCCACCTTGAACTCGCGGAGCAGTCTGTCAACGATGATCTCCAGATGGAGCTCACCCATACCGGCAATGATCGTCTGGCCGGTCTCCGGATCCGTATGCGCACGGAATGTCGGGTCTTCCTCTGCAAGTTTTGCAAGGGACTCGCCCAACTTGCCCTGGCCTGCTTTCGTCTTCGGCTCGATCGCCAGCTCAATAACGGGCTCGGGGAATTCCATGGACTCTAAGATCACGGGATGCTGCTCATCGCAGATCGTGTCACCTGTTGTTGTTAATTTAAAACCTACTGCAGCGGCAATATCACCGGAGTAAACCTTTTCCAGCTCAGCCCTGTGATTGGCATGCATCTGCAGGATACGACCCACGCGCTCTTTCTTGCCCTTGGTCGCGTTCAGTACGTAGGAACCCGAATTCATCGTTCCGGAATATACACGGAAGAATGCCAGTTTTCCTACGAACGGGTCTGTCATGATCTTGAAAGCCAGGGCCGAGAACGGCTCCTCATCGGATGAATGTCTCTCGATCTCATTGCCCTCAAGGTCTGTTCCCTTGATCGCGGGAATATCAAGCGGCGAAGGCATGAATTCGATCACCGCATCCAGCAGTTTCTGTACGCCCTTGTTTCTGTAAGCCGTACCGCAGCATACGGGAACCGCGCTGCAATCACAAGTGCCCTTGCGCAGAGCTTTCTTCAGATCATCGACCGTAATGGAATCCGGATCTTCCAGATAAGCCATCATGGTATCGTCATCCAGCTCGGCACACTTTTCCACGAGCTCTTCGTGATAGAGTTCTGCCTCTTCCTTCATATCATCCGGAATATCTTCGATCGAAATGTCCTCACCCTTGTCATCATTGTAGATGTAGGCTTTCATTTCGAACAGGTCGATGATACCCTTGAAGGAATCTTCTTTACCGATCGGCAGCTGCAGAACGATCGCGTTCTTGCCCAGACGGTTTCTGATCTGGTCCACTGCCGCATAAAAATCAGCACCCAGGATGTCCATCTTATTGATGAACGCCATACGCGGTACATTATAAGTGTCAGCCTGCCGCCATACGTTTTCAGACTGCGGTTCAACACCGCCTTTGGCACAGAAAACGCCTACGGCACCATCCAGTACACGCAGGGAACGTTCCACCTCAACGGTAAAATCAACGTGTCCCGGTGTATCGATAATGTTGATACGGTGCTCCAGCGCACCCGGCTTCGGCTTGTTCTGTTCCTGCAGCGTCCAATGGCAAGTTGTAGCCGCAGAAGTAATGGTGATGCCTCTTTCCTGCTCCTGTTCCATCCAGTCCATGGTAGCAGTCCCATCATGAGTCTCACCGATCTTGTGATTGACACCGGTATAATACAGGATACGCTCTGTCGTTGTCGTTTTACCGGCATCGATATGAGCCATGATCCCGATATTCCGGGTTCTCTCTAATGGATACTCTCTTCCAGCCAAATCATTCTCCTCCTCTAATGGAACAAAAACTAGAACCTGTAGTGGGCAAACGCTCTGTTAGCCTCTGCCATCTTATGCATATCTTCTTTTCTCTTTACGGATGCACCTGTATTGTTGGCAGCATCCAGGATCTCATTCGCAAGGCGTTCTTCCATGGTCTTCTCGCCTCTCTTGCGGGAGAACATGGTCATCCAGCGAAGTGCAAGCGCCTGGCGTCTCTCCGGACGAACCTCGATCGGAACCTGATAGGTTGCACCACCGATTCGTCTTGCTTTTACTTCCAGTACAGGCATGATGTTGGCCATAGCCTCTTCAAACACTTCCAGTGCCGGCTTTTCAGCCTTTGCCTCTACCTTTTCGAATGCACCATATACGATCTTCTGCGCAACACCTTTTTTGCCGTCCAGCATGATGTTGTTGATCAGCTTGGTAACAACCTTGCTGTTGTAAATGGGATCCGCCAATACGTCTCTTTTCTGAATATGTCCTTTACGTGGCACGATTCTTCCCTCCTTTAACATTCTTGTTCGTTAAAATCTCCGGTACTCACACAATGTGTCCATGCGCACTTTTTCTTCTCTATATAATGAGAGGACCCGACACATCATACACCAAAGATGCATGATAACGCCGCATCATACACCTGCGGTGCATGATAAAGTCCCATCATACACCTGCGGTGCATGATAAAGAATGCAACATTAACCTCTGTATGTGTACTCTTTGTACTCCTGCGATCAACCCGTTACTTATTTCTTGGGTCTCTTCGCGCCGTACTTAGAACGTGCCTGTTTGCGGTTTGCAACACCTGCCGTATCGAGCGTTCCTCTGATCACGTGGTAACGTGTACCGGGCAGGTCCTTTACTCTGCCGCCGCGAACCAGAACAACACTATGCTCCTGCAGATTGTGACCCTCGCCCGGAATATAGGATGTAACCTCGATCCCGTTCGAAAGACGTACTCTGGCAATCTTTCTAAGTGCTGAGTTAGGCTTTTTCGGGGTTGCTGTCTTAACGGCTGTGCAAACACCTCTCTTCTGCGGAGAAGATGTCTCGATCGGTCTCTTGTGCAGGGAGTTAAAACCCTTACCCAGAGCCGGTGCCGTAGACTTCTTGACAGATGTCTGTCTTCCCTTTCTGACTAACTGGTTAAATGTTGGCA
>JAGCXZ010000137.1 GCA_017961065.1 Lachnospiraceae bacterium | reverse complement strand
GTTCCATTCATACAAAGTTCGTACTGTGAAGCTTGGGCATCATGGTCTGAATCTGTCCTACGTGCAGCATCGCCATCAGTATGGTCTCGATCACATCATCGTAATGATGACCCAGAGCGAGCTTATTGCAGCCAAGTTCCTTAGCCGGGCTGTAATGATATCCTCTCCGCATCCTGGCGCAGATGTAGCATGGGCTTTTTTCTATGGTATCGACAGCATCAAATATCTCGCTTTCGAAGATGGTGATCGGAATGCCAAGCGCCGATGCATTGCTCTTTATCAAAGCCCGGTTCTCCCGGTTGTATCCGGGATCCATGACCAGAAAGACCAGGTCAAAATCACACTTCCCGTGCTTATGGATCTCCTGGAAAAGCTTTGCCATCAGCATGGAGTCCTTACCGCCGGAGATACAGACTGCGATCCGGTCTCCCTCTTCGATCAGCCGGTACATTTTGCATGCCTTTGCAAACGGCGTAAACAGTGGTTTGTGAAATCGCTTGCGGATACTCTCTTCTGCCATCTGCTGTATATCTTTTTGACGGTTCCGATCAGACAGGGAAGATCTGACATATGCGATATAACCGCCCTGAAGGCTATAGTACTCTCTGCCGGCAGGAAGTGCCTCATCATCCAGTTCCCTGCTCCTGCGGCCGATCTCACAATAAAAAACAAGCAGCTTATCCTCAGGCAGCCTTTCGATCTCACTGTATAAGTCCGCCTCCGGATCAACGTCAAGCGCGATCGCTCCCGGAAGCATGCCATAGGCCCTGTGCTCCTCATCCCGGATGTCTATCAGAATATAGGAATCCTTTTGCAGTTGTTCCAGTTCCGAAACAGTTATTTCTTTCATTTACTCTCTATTCCGGCAAGGTCATTGATGACTTCGCCTGCAATGATCAAACCGACTACGGACGGAACAAACGCGGTCGAGCCGGGAATATCCCTGCGTTCCGTACATTTTCTGGCAGTCCCGGGCGGACAGATGCAGTGCTGTCTGCAGCTGATGGACATATCCTCAAGAGGCCGGATCGGCTTTTCCCTGGAATACACGACTTTCAGCGAATCAATGCCCCTTTTTCTGCACTCGCGGCGCATGACCTTGGCAAGCGGGCATATGGATGTCTGATAGATATCGGCAACTTCAAACCCGGCCGCATGGATCTTGTTCCCGGCTCCCATGGAAGAGACGACCGGCACCGCTGCATCTTTCGCCTTTTCGATGATCGCAAGCTTTCCGGTGACCGTATCGATCGCGTCTACAACATAGTCATAGTCGTGAAAATCAAACCGGTCCTGTGTATCGGGCAGGAAGAAGGTCTGATAGGTTCTCACCTCGCAGTCCGGGTTGATCGAAAGGATCCGTTCTTTGGCCATATCCACTTTGTATTTTCCGACCGTTTCTCTCGTCGCGAGGATCTGACGGTTGATATTCGTGAGACAGACCTTGTCATCATCGATCAGATCCAGCGCTCCGATCCCGCTTCTTGCCAGAGCTTCCACCACATAGCCTCCCACACCGCCGATCCCGAAAACAGCAACACGGGAAGACGCAAGTCTTCCCATTATGTCCGCTCCATATAATAATTGTGTCCTCGAAAACCGGTTCAGCATAAGTAACTACCTTTATTTGCCTATCTGTTTGATAGGTTTATTTATTCTAACATGCTTTTCCGATTTATTCAAGAAACAAAACAACTCTAAATGTCAGGTAATACCTGTTTTATGATCAGCCACGCCTTCCTGTGCTGTTCGGAAGAATCCTCCCGCTATTTTGATACGACAGGTCTTCGCGAATACCCATATACTATATAAATGCCCGGGCGGACTAAAATGTGACATACAAATTCTTCTCTATACTCTCCACGATCCTTTGCAAGCCTTCCTCATCTTCTTCGGAAAACCTTCCCTTTATCGTGCTGTCGATGTCCAGAACGCCGACGATCCGGCCGTCACGTTTGATCGGCAGGACGATCTCCGATTCGGAAGCGCTGTCACAGGCGATGTGACCCGGAAAAGCATGCACGTCCTCCACACGGATGACCCTTTCCTCTTTTACGGCTGTTCCGCAAACGCCTTTTCCGATCGGGATACGCGTGCACGCTGTCTTTCCCTGAAAGGGGCCCAGCTGCAGCTCTCCATCCCGCAGCAGGTAGAAACCGGCCCAGTTAATATCCGAAAGTTCCTCATACAGAAGCGCCGAGAGGTTCGCATAAACCGTGATGTCCCATTTGGGATCTTCCATGAGCGCTTCCGCTTTTGCACAGAGCATCTTATAATCCGTCATGATCTTTCCTCTTGCAGTTTTATCTTATGCTTTGATTTTCCCGTTCCGTTATCTCTCACATGATCAGGCGTTTACGGAGCATAAGAGCCATAGCCGGCAACCGCATCATCAATGCTCATCACACCGGTTCCGACTCCGTAAACTGCCAGTCTTACCTGTATGACCGCATCATCCGACAGCCCGAATTCTTCCGGGGACAGGATCCGCTCCTTGGGAACAGCTCCGAACGCGGCATACATGCTGTTAAAGGACAGGTCTTTGGTCGGCGACATCAGTCCCTTCTTCTGCGCCATCTCGTTCAGTTCCTCCGATGTGATCAAAAAGCGCATGAATTCGTTGGCCATATCCAGGTTCGCACTTTCCTTGTTGACGGAAAACTGCAGGTTCGGTTTCGCCACGCCGCATGCGGCAAGCTCCAGGAGCATCAGCGTCGTCAAAATCACACTCATTAACTTTTTCATGATTGTCCCCTTTCTTCCCGGATCCTTCGTATCTCTTTGATGACCATCTTGATATCGATCGGTTTTGCGATTGCTTGCAAGACTGATCTTGCGCAGACTATCTGCCGTAGAATCCGCATCCCCAAGGTTATTTTCCGCTATCGTCGTAAGGCCTATGATGGCGTTCATGGGAGTCCGGATATCGTGGGACATGGTGGAGAGGAAATCCGTCTTTGCCTTGTTGGCAAACTCTGCTTCCCTGGCCGTGATCTGCAGGCGCTTATTCAGGAACGGCATATAGAACATATCGCAGAGGAACAGGCTCAGCAATCCGGCAGAAACAACTCCAAACAGCAGCCAGTCGTTTTTATCCACGTGAAGATCCTGTGCAGGCACAAAACCAAGCAGCGTCCACCCGGAGGTGGCGTCTACGGGAGTGAAGGCAAGGATGCATTCCTGTCCGTGCGAATTGAGCATGGAAACAGAACCCGTTGATGAAGTGATCCTGTCAAACAACTGCTTTGTCGTTTCGGGATCCGTCGGGTTATATGATTTGTAGAATTCAAAAAAGCTGGCGTTTTTAAAACTGTATCCTTTGAGGATATAATCACCGTCGGCATCGATCATGGACAATTCGGCATTCACAAGTTCCGTCTGCGGGAAAACCCATTTTGCTTCAAGCACCGAGATAGGGATCACGCGAAGCAGGATCGCTTGTTTAGCCGCTTCATTTCCCGGTTCATGCAGCATGACCGTATTGCAGAAAGCCAGTGACTGCTCGCCTTCCAGATAATTCTCCGTCACCTGCTCCATGGTGACTGTTGTGTCTTCGAAATTTTCTATTTGCCTCCGATAGGATTCCAGACCGGCAAATCTCGAGTACAATACAACGTAGACCAGTATGGCAGCCATAATGATCACATTGACAATGATAATAATAAATTATCTCATGTTCTGATCTTTCATAAAATACAGATTATGCCTTCCGATATTCTGTCTAGAAGCACTTTTTCCGGTGTTCCTGTCCGCATGTTGTAACTTCCGGACATTTATAGCACACTTCGTTTTGGCTGTATTCCGTGGCAAAGAATTCTTTCACGTTTTCTAGCGTGGTATCCGCAATGTTCGTCAGCGCCTCTTCCGTCAGGAAGGCCTGATGGGATGTCACGATCACGTTCGGCATGGAGATCAGCCGCGCAAGCGTGTCATCATCCACGATATGATTGGAATAATCATGAAAGAAAACGTTCGATTCCTCTTCGTAGACATCCAGGCATGCCGCTCCGATCTTACGGTCCTTGATCCCTTCAACCAGCGCCTCGGTATCGATCAGCGCTCCGCGTGAAGTGTTGATCAGAACAACGCCCTTTTTCATCTGCGCTATGGTATCTTTATTCACCATATGTCTGTTCTCATCCGTCAGCGGGCAGTGAAACGAGATCACATCGCTCTTACGGATCAGTTCATCAAGCGAAACGTATGTGATGCCGTTTCCTTCGGCGGGAAACTTATCATAGGCGATCACGTTCATCCCGAATCCCTTACAGATATCCGCAAATACCCTTCCGATCTTTCCGGTACC
>JAGCXZ010000136.1 GCA_017961065.1 Lachnospiraceae bacterium | reverse complement strand
TTTGTTGCTTATGCGATATATTGTCACTTTTAAATATTTTTGTGATATTTTTTTCAAAAAGGGGTTGCATTTCCCCCTTTGTTGTGACATAATAGCATTAGGATAAAGCGAGAATGTGTGTTTTCATGTGCACAAGTGGGAAAGGAGGACATAACATGAAGAAGCAAACTCTCATCAGTTTAATTTCAATGGGGGTTCTGGCTGGTGCTGTGATCTGCGGCTCATTTGTTTTTCGTAATCATGAGTCCGGCATTGATGACGGTGCGTCTGTAAGAACTGCGCAGGATATCGCCGCTGATGAAGTGATCTTCTTGGATGACGAGGCTTTGGCCGCTGCTGATTCTTCCAATGAATCCGCTTCTTTAAGAAGTGATGCGTTACGTGCTTATAACCTCGTTAATGAAGAACGCGAAAGTGCCGGATTAACCGACCTGACATGGGATTCGAATCTCGAATCAACCGCCGACGTTAGAGCCGAGGAAGCATCGAGATCCTTCTCTCACACAAGGCCGAACGGTACTCAGTGGTACACTGTTAACAGTGAGATCATGGGTGGTGAGAATCTTGCCTGGGGACAGACGAGCGCAAGTCAGGTTGTTAAGGAATGGATGAACAGCCCTGCTCACAGGGACAACATCTTATATCCCGACTTCAACGACGTTGCGATCTCTCTGTATCAGACAGATGACGGCACCAACTATTGGGCTCTTGAGTTCGGTTATTGATCACCGGATGAGTTGAACTTAAAATGCTCTGCATATCATATGCAGAGCATTTTTTTGTTCGTATTGTTTTCGGATCCTGACCGGTCTTCCCTCTTTTGTTTCCGGATGCGTCTTCCGATCAGTCTTCTCTCTTCGGTCCCCAGAAGAACAATGCTACGGTTCCCGGGCCTGCATGCGCACCGATCGTCATTCCGATATTAAAGATCTCCACCTTTCCCTTCAGGTTCGGGAAATGTGCCTCGATCAGATCGGCAACCGCCCTTGCGTCCTCATAACAGTAGGAATGTGAGATAAAACACTTCTCGCTGTATGCTTCACCGCCGTCTGCCAGTTCAAACATCTTTTCGGCCGTGAACGGGATCACTTTCTTTTTGGTACGGATCTTATAACGCGGGATCAGCCGGCCTTCAAAGTCCACATTAAGCAGCGGGCAGATACTGAGCATATTGCCGATGTATCCGGCCGGTTTGCTGACACGGCCGCCGCGGATATAGAAGGTCAGATCCGTTGAGAAGAACCAGTGATGAAGTTTCAGTCTGTTTTCCATCGCAAAATCATAGACTTCATCGATCGTTTTGCCTTCGTCGCGCAGATCCGCCATCTTATCAACGAGCAGTCCGAATCCGGAAGAAGCTGCCAGGGAATCTACAACGTAGATCTTCCGGTCCGGATACTTCTCCCTGCATTCTTCCATCGCGATGTTTGCCGAATTCACCGACCCCGAAATGCCGCTTGAGAGGCAGAAATGGATCAGATCCTTCCCCTGCGAGAGAATGGAATCAAAATACTTTTCATACTCATCCGCATTGACCTGAGATGTCTTCGTGGATGCTCCGCCTATCATTGCCTTGTAGAAGTCATCATAGGAAACGGTTTTCCCCAGATCGTCCGGATAAACCTTTCCATCCAGTTCGTAATGCATGCAGATATAAGAAATATCTCTTTTCCGGATATACTCCTCCGACAGATCCGCCGAAGTGCAGCAACTGATGACATAATCACTCATAGCTGTTCCTCCTGTTTCTTTGTATCCGGTCCGTCATGTATTCAGCGGACCGTAATGATCTTAGCGATCGCCTCATAATCAGATCCTGCAGGGATCACATGCTTGCCTGCCCTGATCTTATGGTCATATCCGTGATCGCAAAGGTATTTATCAAAATCAGCCGCCGAGGATACGACGCCGCCCTTTTCCAGCAGGGCCGCCACTTTCTCGGAGCCGGATCCTCCGGCGATCTCCAGCGTGAACGTTCCGCCGGATTTCACAACCGCCTTCTTATCCGCTTCCTCTTTCTTCCTGGCTTCCTCGGCTTTCTTGGCTTCTTCTTCCTTCTTCTTGGCCTCTTCCTCTTTCTTCTTGGCTTCTTCTGCCTTCTTGGCCTCTTCTTCTGCCTTCTTGGCCTCTTCTTCCTTCTTCCCGGCTTCTTCTTCCTGCTCCTTGGCATCTTCCGCAGGTGCAGCCTCTTCTTCAGCCGCTTCCGGATCCTTGGCGTCTTCAGCCGTCTCTGCTTCTTCAGACTGAACGATCTCCGCGGCTTCCTGCTCCGGGGCGCTTTCCTTGCTCTCCGGTTCTTCCTCGGTAATGACCGGCTTTAAGACCGTATCCTGATCGACCATTCCGAGCGCGGCCGCTTTGGCTCTGATCTCGTCTTCCGAAAGCGTTTGTTTTTTGTTTGCCGTCAGTCCCATGATCAGCGCCGTCACGACGATCCCGATCCCAAGACCTCTTAAATACATTCTGATTCGCATATCTTAACCCTTAAATAAATCAATGACCAGTTTCACTTCGCCGACACCGAGTCCCAGTTCCCTTGCAATATCCACGGTACTGAGTCCTTGCGCATTGAGTGCGAGAATCCGCTCATTGTTATTGCCTTCTTCATTTTCTTCGCCTTCTTCGTCCCGGATGAACTCATCAACCGTATGAGACTCATTGACGAATCTGGTAAATTCGGATTCCTGTGCCGAAGCCTGCTGCACGAATACCGGTGTCTCCTGTACGGGAGCCGGTTCCGGCGCGCTCTGTACGGGCTGCGGGATCTGCTGTACGGATTCCACTTCCTTTACGGTCGCCTCTGCCTTACGGACCGTGTTCTTTAAGTCTGTCTGCTTGTCGGTCAGCATGTCGTACATAAAGAGGACTTCTTTATGACTCTTATCAATCCCTTCCATGATCGTATCCGAATACTCCGACAAAGCCATGATCTTCTCGTTGGAAACCCTCTCCAGCTGCCTCTCGGCCTTCTCCATGGCATATTCGACAGTTTCGTCCGTTGCTTCGTTCACACGCAGTTTCATGCCGTCGAGTTCCGATTCGACCATCTTGCGGATCTCCTGCGGATCAACGCCTGCCTGCTCATTATCCTTCTTTTTGTCCGGGATCAGGAAGCTCAGGACAAAAATAATCACTCCCGATACAAGGAGTGCTATTTCCATTGTACTCATAAGACCGGCTTACTCCTCTCTGTCAGATCTTCATATCAAAGCCGTGAAAACTCTTCGCGACCACCTTATCCTGCGGCTGCTCTTTCTTTTTCTTCTGCTTGTTACGCAGATCGACATACTCATTTTTGCCCTTTTCCCTGGCATCATGATGCGTGTCGGCCGCGTCCGTATTATCCGCATTATGCACGGTATGGACAAACTGATCCCTTTCGTTATCGAATCTGTCCTGTGTCTGCAGATGCGCAATATCGCCTCTGGCGTCTTCATTCTGTTTCAGGATCGAAATATCCTGCGTCCGGGAAATGACCCCGTTCGCCTCAAGCGGTGATATCATAGGAACCTCCTATAGCGCCTTGATCCGGATATCGGCGCCTTCCTTGACAAACCGGCAGTGCTGCGTGTTCGAGCTCAGATTCAGGGAAACATCGCTGATCTTGATCGTTGTTCCGGTATAGGCAAACTCCTGTACTTTGACTACGGACTCCACCTTCATGGAATCCATGGATACGGTCAGTTGTTCGAGTTCCGCCTCATCCTCTGCAAGTTTGGGCTTTAAGCTCTGATATGCGGTACGCAGCTGGTTGAAATACATCTGCTGCTCCATCGTCAGCGTATCGCCTTTTTTCAGTTTCTGCGTGAAAGTCACGAGCGTAGGCTCGATCTGCTGCAGCTGTTTCCTGCTCTCCGCGGTACTCTGCATCAGCTTGTTGATCCGCTCTTTGATCGTCGGATCCACACCAACCTCGATCTCTGTCTTGGCACCCATGGTCGAACCGATCACTCTTGCACTGACCGTACCCATGGAGCGGACGGAACCGCCTGTGATGAAGCCCTTCTTACCGGACACTTCCACGTCGCCCTTGGCATTGATTGTGCTGTGCATGATCGCCTCGGAATGAACATATCCGCCTGCCTTGACATCGGAGTTCTCGATAAACTTGGAAACAATGTTACCGCCGGCAACGAGTTTTCCTTTGCCCATGCCGTTCATGCCGCGCATGATGATGATATCTCCGCCGGCCTGCAGCAGCGCGCCTTCCACAACGCCGCGCACTTCGATATTGCCTTCCGCCTGTACAACGAATCCGGCCTTAACATTGCCGAGCACCTGCACGTTACCGTCGTACTCGATATTTCCCGTCGATGTGTCCACATCGGTAACTTCATATACATCGGTAACCGTTACGAGGCCGTCCGTTAAAGTCACATGGCCGTTCACATCCGAAGAGATCGTCGTTCCGTCTTCGGAAAGTGTGATGTTCCTGCCGTAACGGAGTTTCATCTTAATGACATCCCTGGGTGTTACACGCTCGCCGAGAACATTATAACCCGGCTCGCCCGGAACCTCGGGATGCAGTGTGGCAAGTTTCTGGCCAGCCTCACATTTACTGATCACTTCGAGATGGAAAAAGTCGACCGTGCCGTCCTCATTCAGGGTCGGCTTCGTATTCGGATTGGTGTTGAAGAAATATTCGATCGAAGCATCCTGCCCCTGTACCGGAGGCTTGCCCTGGGCAAGGATGTAGTTGGAGCAGTAATGCTTCTCCTTCAGGAAACGGTCGATCTCAGCCTCATTGATCCCGGCCTTGATCCCTTTATGCTTCAGATCGTTGATGATGTCTTCCTTGCGCAGGGACGCGCCGGCGTTGCTCGGCGGATAGAATCTCGCCACGGCCGACATCTTGTTTTCCGCAACCTTAAGCACAAACATTTCCATTTCTGCAAATGCTTTTTTATCTTCCAGCTTGAAATCCGTCGGCTCCGTAAGATCTGTAAGCGTCTTGTTCAGCGCGATCGGATCGGCCAAAAAGTTTTTCATCGCCAGATACTGGCGAAGTTCATCCACATGGATCGGCTCGCCGTCCTCTACGGGCGGAAAAAGCCTGACAAATGTGGCATTTTCTGTCATCTGTAACTGGAAATATCCGTTTCTTTTCATATATGTCCCCCACTATTATCCGTTTCGGAATGTCCGGTATAAACCTATGCTTCCAATAAGATCCCCATATACTTTCCGAGTTTGACTTTCATCTTCTGCAACGCCTTGGTATGCAGCTGCGAAACACGGGACTCGGAAACCTCCAGGATGTGACTGATTTCCTTCAGGGTCAGTTCCTCATAGTAATACGGCAGGATAACCTTGCGTTCCTTCTCCGTGAGCTGATCCAGTGCCTGCATAAGCATCTTCTTCAGTTCTTCCTTCTCAATAGCCTCCTCCGGCCGCTCGATCTGCGACGAAAGACCGTTGTTGTCCGCAATATCGCTGCCCTGTTCAACGAATTCATCCAACGAAACCAAGTTGGTGACTTTCATCTGTGACTGCCAGTCATCGTACTCGTCCGTGGACAGGCCGAGCGCGGCTGCGATCTCCTCATCCGTTGCGTTGCGTCCGGTATTTGTTTCGATTTCCTTGATCGCGGCAGTGATCTGTTTCTGCCGCTGTCTGACTGTTCTGGGAATCCAGTCCATTTTACGGATCTGGTCAAGAATTGCGCCACGGATCCGCAGGCTGGCATACGTCTCGAATTTGACCGCTTTTGCGGCATCAAATTTGTCGATCGCGTCGATCAGTCCGAAGATCCCGTAGCTGACAAGATCGTCATACTCCACGTTATATCCTAAATACATGGAAAGACGCCCCGCAACCACTTTTA
>JAGCXZ010000135.1 GCA_017961065.1 Lachnospiraceae bacterium | reverse complement strand
TGCTTCCGCTATGAGCATGAATACCTGACCCGTACGCCAGGCGTTCTGTATCCGGAACTCGAAAGAGCGCTGCAGGAACTGTCGGAGGTCTATCCGCTGTTCATCGTCAGCAACTGCCAGGCGGGATATGTTGAACTGTTTTTTGAAAAGACCGGACTTGGCAGGTATTTTAAAGACCATGTTTGCCCCGGGGATACGAATCTCCTGAAGGCGGACAACATCCGCCTGATCGCATCGCGGCACGGACTGAAGGCGCCGGTCTATATCGGGGATACGCAGATGGATGCGGACGCCTGCAGGAAAGCGGGAGTTCCGATCGTATTTGCCGCATACGGTTTCGGTTCCGTGAAGGAGCCGGATCATGTGATACAGACACCAATGGATCTGTGCAGGATCTTTTTGAAGGATCGGGGATCAAAATCAAGATAAGGGGGGACTATCTATGAAGCTGACTTTTATCGGAGCGGCGCATGAAGTGACCGGCAGCTGCCATTACCTGAATGCCTGCGGCAAACACATCCTGATCGACTGCGGTATGGAGCAGGGGCAGGACATTTACGAGAATGTCGATCTGCCGATCGAAGCGTCCATGGTCGATTACGTATTCCTGACGCATGCGCATATCGACCATTCCGGAAAGCTTCCCTACATTTATTCGAAAGGATTCCGCGGTTCCATTTACGCAACGGATGCGACAGCCGATCTCTGCTCCATCATGCTTCGAGACAGTGCGCACATCCAGATGCAGGAAGCGGAGTGGCGCAACCGGAAGGCGAAGCGTTCCGCGCAGGTAGAGGAATTCGTTCCGCTCTACAACATGGAAGACGCGGACGGTGCGATCAAACGCCTCGTTCCCTGCCATTACAATACGGTCGTTGACGTCTGCGAGGGGATACAGATCCGGTTCACGGATGTGGGCCATCTGCTCGGTTCCGCCGCGATCGAAGTCTGGCTCGAGGAGGACGGTGAGCAGAGGAAGATCGTGGTCTCCGGCGATATCGGCAACCAGAACCAGCCGCTGATCAAGAATCCCGCTTATGTGGAAGAGGCGGATTATCTGGTCATCGAATCCACCTACGGCAACCGCCTGCATGACGGCAAGCGTTTAAACTATGTGGAGGAACTGACGGGCATCCTGAATGAGACCTTTGCCAAGGGCGGCAATGTCGTGATCCCGAGTTTTGCTGTCGGGCGTACGCAGGAAATGCTTTACTTCCTGCGCCAGATCAAGGCAGAGAAACTCGTTACGGTCTGCCCGGATTTTGAGGTATATGTGGACTCGCCGTTGGCTGTGGAAGCCACGACGATCTTTAACAAGAATATTTACGAATGCTTTGATGACAAGGCACTCGAACTGGTCAAGAAGGGCGTTAACCCGATCACGTTCCCGGGCCTGAATCTTTCGATCACGAGTGATGAAAGTAAAGCGATCAACTTTAACAACACCCCGAAGGTGATCCTGTCCGCATCGGGCATGTGTGAAGCCGGCCGTATCCGCCACCATCTGAAGCATAACCTGTGGCGCGAAGAGTGTACGATCCTCTTTGTCGGCTATCAGGCAGTCGGAACGCTTGGCCGTTCCATCGTGGAAGGCGCGCAGGAAGTCAAGCTCTTCGGTGAGACGATCGAGGTCAGGGCGCGCATCATGACGCTCAAAGGCTTGAGCGGTCATGCGGATAAAGCGGGACTGACAGACTGGGTAAGAGGTTTCAAAAAGGATCCGACGCGCGTCTTCATCGTGCATGGCGACGATCAGGTAACCGATGAGTTCGCGACCTACCTGCATGAGGAATATGCGCTGGATACATACGCACCGTATTCGGGCACGTGCTTTGATCTTGTTACGGATACCTTTGATGTGGAGACCACGGGTGTGCCGATCACGGTCAAGAAGAAACGCTCGATCTCCACAGTCTTCGAGCGGCTCGTGGCAGCAGGTCAGAGACTGCTTACGGTTATTGCGCATAACGAGGGCGGCGCGAATAAGGACCTGGCGAAATTCGCCGATCAGATCAACGCCCTGTGTGATAAATGGGATCGATAATGTGCTGTGCCTGCGAAGCAGGGACAGTGCCAGGTAAGCACGAAGTGCTTACAGAATAGTTGGAAAGAAGGCATATTATGAGCTACGCAGATAAGATTTTCATTGACATGTGCAACGACATTCTGGAGAATGGCTGCTCCACGGAGGGCGAGAAGGTAAGACCCAAGTGGGAGGACGGTTCCAGTGCCTATACGATCAAGAAGTTCGGCGTGGTCAACCGCTATGACCTGCGCAAAGAATTTCCGATTCTTACGCTGCGCAGGACGGCACTCAAATCCGCAACGGATGAGCTGCTCTGGATCTGGCAGAAGAAGTCCAACAACATCCATGATCTGTCGAGCCATATCTGGGATGAGTGGGCAGATGAGGACGGTTCAATCGGCAAGGCCTACGGCTACCAGATGAGCGTGAAGCACCGGTACAAAGAGGGCATGATGGATCAGGTGGACAGGGTGCTCTACGACCTGAAGAACAACCCGTTTTCAAGACGCATCATGACGAACATCTATGTGCATCAGGATCTGCATGAGATGAATCTCTATCCCTGCGCTTACAGCATGACCTTTAATGTGACCCAGCGCCCCGGCGAAGACCGCCTGACACTGAACACGCTCTTAAACCAGCGCTCTCAGGATGTGCTTGCGGCCAACAACTGGAACGTGGTGCAGTACGCCGTGCTGACGCACATGTTCGCTCAGGTCTGCAACATGAACGTCGGTGAGTTCGTGCATGTGATCGCGGATGCGCATATCTATGACAGACATATCCCGATCATCCGCGAACTGATCAAACGCGAACCTTATCCGGCACCGGTCTTCCACCTGAATCCGGATGTCACGGATTTCTACGCGTTCACCAGGGACGATGTGAGTCTGGATAATTATCAACACGGTGAGCAGATCACCAACATTCCCATAGCCGTATAACGGAGGCGCTTAATGCTTGGCATCCGATTTTCGGGTCAATCTCCCCCGCCCATTGTATGGGCGGGTTTTTTGTGGGCAAAAAGAAGTCAGCCGGACAGAGAGGCTGCATCCGGAAAACAGTATCGATCTTATGGTGTAAACGTGACGGATGTATGGTAAAATATCATAAAGTGACATTGGCCTTTTCAGATGGAGAATGAATGAACCTATAACCCCGTCCCCATGGGCCAACGGATAAAAGGAAGGATAAAAAATGATAGCGATCGTAAATGTGGATAAGAACTGGGCGATCGGAAACAAGGGGAAACTCCTTGTGAGCATTCCGAACGACATGAAGATGTTCCGGGCGGAGACGACCGGGAAAGTGGTGGTGCTGGGACGAAAGACGCTTGCGACTTTCCCGCAGGGCGCGCCGCTGAAGAACCGCACCAACATCATCCTGACCAGGGATGAAAACTTTACGGCACAGGATGCGGTCGTTGTGCATTCGGTTGACGAACTTCTGGAAGAGGTCAAAAAATATCCGCCGGAGGACGTATACGTGATTGGCGGAGACAGTATCTATAAACAGCTTTTGCCGTATTGCGATACGGCGATCGTTACAAAACTGGATCATGCATTTGAGGCGGATGCGCACTTCCCGAATCTGGAAGCGGATCCTGCATGGAAGATGACCGGAGAGAGTGAAGAGCAGACGTATTTCAGCATCGAGTATACGTTCCAGCGGTGGGAACGTGTGTAAACAGGGAGAATGAACATATGAGGAAAATCACGAAAGTATTATCTGTCATGCTGTGTGCAGCACTGATGCTTGATCTGCAGACAGTTACCGTATGGGCGGAAGAAGAAGTATCCGGACCGGCTGCCGTTGCAGCGCAGGGTCAAACCGCAGAGGATCCTGCACAGGATTATGATGCTGAGATCATCGGTGAAGACATACCGGATGATGAGATCCCGGATGCTCTGACGGATGAAGAAGCAGAGCCGGCGGAATTCATGCCTGAAGCAGAAGAGAGTGTTGAAGAAGCAGAGCCGGAGCCGGCGGATGAACCGGAAGGAACGGAAGAGGCCGCAGAAGCGGAAGCAGAGCTGCTTGGTGATGGAGAAGCTCTGTATTATACGCCGTATAAGGATGCGAGCTACAGACTGAGATATCATGTCCTTGAAGATAAAACGATCTCGATCGACGGCTATGACGGGGAGCCGAAAGGACGCCTCGTCATTCCGAATACGATCGGCCGCAGGAAGGTGACTAAGATCGAGGATGGAGCATTTGAAAACTGCAGCGGTTTTACGGGCGATCTGATCATCCCCGACAGCGTTAAGGAAATCCAAGGTGTTGCATTTTCGAACTGCAGCGGCTTCAACGGTCATCTTACGATCGGAAAAAACGTTGAGATAATCGGGTATTCTGCGTTTGAGGCCTGCAGCGGTTTTACGGGCGATCTGATCATTCCGGACAGCGTAACAGAACTGGGCAATTATGCATTTGCCGGATGCAGCGGTTTCAACGGGAGTCTTACGATCGGGAACGGTGTTGAAAAAATAGGTAGTGCTACATTCATAAATTGCAACGGTTTCAGCGGAAATCTTACGATCGGAGATGGCGTAAAAACAATTGCTGATTATGTCTTTTCAGAATGTTATCGTTGTACCGGCATGCTGACCCTCGGTCGCAGTCTGGAAGGATTGGATAGCCCAGCATTTATTCGTGATAAGTTTTATTTCGGAGCTGCCTTAAATTTTCGAATGGTAACAAACAGATCTTCCGTACCGATTGATCTTAGCAATAGTATATATTTTGGATGTACAGATTGGTACGATAAAAAGACCGGAAGATCTGTTGATCCGACAAAGATTGCTGAGCAGACTGTTTACAGAGATTATACATTTGATGCCAGGGACGTTGACGAATTCACACATGCCCGGGTTGCAGATCAGGTTTATACAGGTTTTCCGGTCAAACCGGTCATAGAAGTATACCATAGACAGAAGCCTTTGGACGAGAAGAAAGATTACACGATCAAATATACGGATAATACGAATGTCGGAACGGCAACCTTTACGATCACAGGAAAAGGAGATTTTTCCGGTTCAACATCGGATACCTTCCTGATCCTTGCCAAAAACATTGCAGAAGAGGATGTGATCGTTGCCGAGATCCCGGCGGTGAAGGAGAACGGACAACCCTATAACCCCGTCCCCACGGTCACCTACAACGGAAAGAAACTGGCCAAAGGAAAAGACTTTAAAATATTATATTATTCAAGGGAAACAGACGCAAAAAATAAAAACCTGAACACAGTAAACCCGACAGGAGCCGGGATCTATTATGCAAGGATTGATGGCATGAACAATTTCAAAAGTTATGTCGTGAAGCCTTTTATGATCGCCGCAAGTGATGCAAGCCCGGTCAGCAAACTGACGGTTGCAAAGATCAAAGACATTCCATACGATATTGGCCAGCACATAACACTTAATGATGATCTTCTGGTTGTAAAAGACGGAAAAAAGAAGCTTGTTCAGAACAAACATTTTTATGTTGAATACTTTGCGAATGCCGGATGTAATCCGGAAAGCAAGATCCTGCCCGGACCCGAAGAAGTCGGTACTTACTATGTGAGGATCACAGGCAAGAACGGAGAGGGCTTCAGCTATGCAGGATCCAGAGTTGTATCCTTTAAGATCGTCGGTACACCGATCAGTAAGTATAAGGTGGAAGACTTCGAACCGACTCTTACCTATAACGGAGCAGATCGAAAACAGAGTATCAAGCTCAGTGATAAGGATGGAAATCCTGTAGATCCGGACTCTTATACAGTCAGTTACACAAAAGACAGAATAAATGCCGGAACCGTTACCATGTTTGTAACCGGAACCAAAGGGATCACCGGAACGATCAAGAAGACCTATAAGATCACGCCGTATGATGCGGCAAGGGATGCCGGCGGCGCACTAACGGTTGAAGCGATCACGGCTCCCGTACCGTATGCCAAATCGGGCGCAAAGCCGAAAGTAACGGTGAAATTCAATGACACCGTATTGAAAGAGGGAAAAGACTACACCCTGACTTACACCAACAATAAAGCGATCGCGGATGAAGCAGACAGCAAGGTTCCTACGGTAAAGGTGACAGGCAAAGGCAATTTCAAGGGGACAAACGATAACTTGAAAACAACCTTTACGATCGTAGCAGCAGATATGAGTGCAACAGGCGTTCATGTTGTTGCAAAAGATGTAGTCTATACAGACAAGGACTTTGGCTGGATGCAGAAGAAGTTCTCCGTTGTGGATCAGGATGGCAAGGCGCTTAAGGCCGGAACGGATTATGATGCGGCAACGATCGAATACCGTTTTAATACGGATACCGGTGCGTTGATCGAAGACAAGGTTATTTCTGCCGATACGAAAGTCTGTGTGGTTGTTCATGCGAAGCCCGGCAGCAATTATACGGGCACCGCTACAGGCTACTACCGGATCGCGCAGCAGGACATCGGAAAGCTTACCGTAAATGCGATTTCCAAGACCTATACCGGAAAGGACGTGACGATAAAACCATCGGACATCATCTGGAAAGCAAAAGGAAAAATAATCCATGACGTAGAGATCGAGATCGATGAAAGCAGTTACAAAAATAACGTAAAAAAGGGCAAAGCCACTGTCACAGTCAGAGGAACAGGACCCAACTACTGCGGCAGCAAGACGATCACTTTCGGGATCGGGGTCCGCAAGATCCTTTGGTGGTGGCTGTAACCCATCGTCTGTTATCGTGTTATGTTTTTGATAAAGAGGACCGGAATGAAGAGAGTCATAAAATCAACAATTGCATTGATCATTATGGCATGTATGATCGTTCAGTCTGCACCTGTTTACGGCGAAGAAACGGAGTCCTGTGAGCCGGAAGAGATCCTGTCTGATATCGTAACGGACAATCCCTGGCAGGAAGCAGAAATTCACGAAGAAGAAACGGAAATTTCTGAAGAGGACGTGGAAATTCCCGAAGTGGATGTGGTAGTAGCAACTCAGGCGGATGAGGAGATTTCGCCGGTAGAAACGGTTGCTGCACAGGAAGCATTTGCGGAAGAGCCTGCAGAACATGATGGCGAGCCGGATGAAAGACTGAACGATCCGGAGTACCTGTATTATCAGCAGGAAAATGCTGCTTACCGGTTAAAATACCACGTGACACAGGATCAGACGATCTGTATTGACGGATATGAGGGCGATGAGGAAGATACGACAGGCGAACTGGTTCTGCCGGATACAATCTACGGGATGTATGTGACGAAGATCGGATATGAGGCATTTTCGGGAAGCCGGTTTACAGGGCCTCTGAACCTTCCGACCGGTCTTAAGGAGATCGGAGCACATGCTTTTAATGGTTGTTCAGGTCTTTACGGTGATCTGATCCTGCCGGACAGTGTTGAAAAGCTCGGAAATGACGCATTTCATAATTGTTATGGATCTGGCGGCAACCTTCTTCTTTCGAATAACCTGCAGTATATTGGGGAGTATGCATTCGATCATTGCGGTTTCAGCGGAAGCCTGATCATACCGGACAGCGTCCGGGAGATCGGAAAATCTGCTTTTCTTTCCTGTGGCAATTTTGACGGTGATCTTGTGATCAACGGTGGCGTCATCGGAACATATGCGTTTAAGCAAACAAGCTTTAAAGGACATTTAATCTTTGGAGAACATGTCACCGAAATAGGCGAGGGAGCATTCGCGGAATGTTCTTTTACCGGAAGTTTGATCATTTCAAACAGCGTGAAAACAATCAAAAAAGATGCATTTCAATTCTGCAGTGGTTTTACCGGTAATCTTGTGATCGGCAACAGTGTGGAGAGCATCGATCAAGGGGCGTTTGATCATTGCCTCGGATTTAACGGAAAACTGACGATCGGCGAACGGGCTGCGGATATTCATGATTATGCTTTCGGATATGGTATGCATTACAGACCGGATTTCCATATGTGTACGAATTTATCGAACCGGACGATCACAATACTGGCAATCGCGGGTTCTTCCAATGACTGGTATGATCTCGATACAGGGGAAAAAATTACAGAGATTTCCTGCGGGACAGCGTATCGCCCGTCGCATTTTGAACCCAGTGATGCCGATGTGTTTACACATGATTATGTAAGTGCTGTGACGTATACGGG
>JAGCXZ010000134.1 GCA_017961065.1 Lachnospiraceae bacterium | reverse complement strand
TATGATTTAAGCGTAACTCCGGCTAACGGCGGAGAAATATCAATGAAGGAATACGAAGGAAAGGTCGTACTTGTAGTAAACACGGCAACAGGATGCGGATTCACTCCTCACTACAAGGATCTTGTGGCCATGTATGAGAAGTATCATGACAGAGGCTTTGAGATCATCGATGTTCCCTGCAACCAGTTTGCGGGACAGACACCGGGAACGGATGAAGAGATCCACGAGTTCTGCCAGCTCAAGTACAAAACGCAGTTTCCTCAGATGAAGAAATCGGATGTCAATGGTGAGACTGCGATACCGCTGTTTCAGTATCTTAAGGAACAGAAAGGCTTTGAAGGATTCGGAAAAGGCCCCAAAGCATTTGCCATGGGCGCCATGCTTTCAAAGATCGATAAGGATTATAAGAACAATGCCGAGATCAAATGGAATTTCACCAAGTTTGTGATCGACCGCAGCGGAAATGTGGTCGCAAGATTTGAACCCACCGAAGATATGAAAAAAGTGGATAAATGTGTAGAAGGTTTATTATAAGGAGCCGGGATCATGGCACAGGAGTATCAGCAGCTTTTACTTAAAAATCAGTTATGCTTTCCCTTGTATGCATGCGGACGAAAGATCGTCGCGGCGTATACGCCATATCTGAAACCGCTCGGACTGACCTATACGCAGTATATAGTCTTTATGGTGCTCTGGGAAAAGGAAAGCGTAAATGTCGGACAGCTCGGCAGTATTCTTCATCTGGATGCGGGAACGCTCACGCCGCTCTTAAAGAACCTTGAAAAGGAAGGCTACGTAACCAGAGAGCGTTCCAAAGAGGATGAGAGAGTAACCATAGTGACCATAACAAAAAAGGGGAATGACCTGAAGGAAAAATGCAAGGATATCCCGATCGAACTTGCAAAAAAAGGTTCGCCGTTTACCGAAGAGGAAGCACAGGAGCTCTACAGGCTGCTGTATCTGTTCCTTGACGGCAGATAAGAAGATGCGGTTTGGACAAGAACAGGAGGATCAGACATGACATATGCGGTCAGATATTACACAAAAACAGGAAATACCAGGAGACTGGCGGAAGCAATCGCAAAAGAATTCGGAGTTGAAGCATTGCCCATAGAAGAACCGGTAAAGGAGCATGCGGATATTCTGTTTCTTGGGAATTCATATTATGCATTCAGTATAGATCCTGAAGTCAGAGCGTTTGTTGCTTCCCTTGACAAAGAGAAGGTCGGAAGGATAGTTAACTTCGGAACGGCTGCAATGCTTCATTCAACCTATAAAAAAGTCAAGGCTGTGGCGGATCAGGTTGGTATTGCCATGGATGAAAAGGAATTCCACTGCAGAGGTGAGTTCAAGGGGATACACAAAGGAAGGCCAAACGCGGATGATATCGGAGCTGCGGTGGCATTTGCAAAACAGTTCAAATAACAGGAGACCACAGGTGGATAAAGAGTTTGATATTCAGGAGTATATGTCACGCGGTGTGGAACGGATCGTTTCCGAAGCAATGAGAGCCACACTTAAGAATCCGCGTGAAAGTGCGTATATGGTCAGGTTTGCTGCCGCAAGCAAGGCAGCTTCAAGGAAACGGAAAGCCCTGGAGAAAAAGGGCGAGCATATTCCGCCGTTTCTCATAGCCAGCATTACGAGCAGCTGTAACCTGCATTGCGCAGGCTGCTATTCGAGATGTAATCATGCGACAACTGATGAAGCACCGGCCGCCCAGCTGTCGGAGAAAGACTGGAGAAGAATCTTTGATGAGGCAGATGATCTCGGAGTGAGTTTTATCCTGCTTGCCGGCGGTGAGCCGCTCCTGCGGAAGGATGTGATCGATGCGGCCGGAGAGAAGCCGAATATCCTTTTCCCCGTGTTTACAAACGGAACGTTTATGGGCGAGAAGTATTTCGAACTGTTTGACAGATGCAGGAATATCATTCCGATCATGAGCATCGAAGGGAATAAGGATATCACGGATTCCAGAAGAGGCGAAGGCGTCTATGACAAGCTTATTTCCAATATGGAAGAGCTTGATAAAAGGGGCCTGATCTTCGGAGCGTCGATCACCGTGACAACGGATAACTACAGAGATGTTTCGTCGGAAGAATTCATCGGTCTGCTGTCGGATAAAGGATGCAGGGCAGTCATTTTCGTTGAGTTTGTTCCGGTAACCGATGAAAGTACAAAACTGGCACCCGGTGAAGAGGAAAGAGAGTATTTAAGAAGCAGGATCACACAGCTTCGGGAAGAACATCCGGAAATGCTATTCATTTCCTTTCCCGGGGATGAGAAGAGCTCGGGAGGATGTATCGCAGCAGGCAGAGGCTTCTTCCATATCAATTCGCACGGGGATGCCGAACCCTGTCCGTTTTCTCCTTATTCGGATATCAATGTAAGGGAAACATCTCTGAAGGAAGCAATGCACTCGAACCTGTTCCGATCCCTGATCGATGGCGGACTCTTAGAGGATGACCATAAAGGCGGATGTGTTCTCTTTGAAAAACGGGATCAGGTAATTGGAATACGGGAAAAAATGGAGGCATGACAAGATGAACGATCTTATGGAGATCATAAAAGGAAGAAAGAGTGTACGAACATATAACGGGGAACAGCTCAGCAATGAACACAGGAAGCTGCTGGAAGAATATATGAAAGGCATTACGAATCCGTTTGATATACCGGTGGAGTTTGTTCTGCTGGATGCAAAGGAGCATGAGCTGTCGAGTCCGGTCCTGTCCGGAGAACAGCTCTATGTTGCCGGGAAGGTGGACAAGAAACCGTATGCCGATGTGGCGTTCGGATTTGCATTTGAGAAACTGGTGCTTTACGCATGGTCGCTTGGCATCGGAACCGTATGGATCGGCGGCACCATGAAGCGGGAAGTATTTGAAAAGGCTGCCGCTTTGAAAGCCGGAGAGATGATGCCCTGTGTCAGTCCGCTTGGATATCCCGCCCCGAAAAGATCGCTTAAGGAAACCATGATGCGGAAAGGGATCGGCGCAGATAACAGGATGCCGGCTGACAGGCTTTTCTTTCATGAAAACTGGGGCAGTCCGCTTACTCCGGATGGTGATATGACGGATGCGATGGAAATGGTTCGCTTATCACCCTCCGCAGTGAACAAACAGCCGTGGAGGATCATTCTTAAGGACGGGATATACCATTTCTATGAAAAGAAGGATAAAGGCTATGTAAGTGAAAGCACCGGAGATCTTCAGAAGATCGATGTCGGCATAGCCCTTTGTCACTTTACCATGTGTCTTGAAGAGCAGGGAAAACAGTATGCGGTATCCGTAAGCGATCCGGGAATCGATATTCCGCAGGATGCAGAGTATATCGCGAGTGTCAGGATCCTCTAAATCAGACAGGGTTGCACTGACCTGCAACAGGAATAATCCTGTTGCTCTGAAACGGTATGAAAGCATGGGCTTTTCAGCTACGGGAAATGAGGATGAGGACGAGATTGAGAAGATCCGGCATGGATCATGAATCCGATTAAGGCAGTTCGAAGATCATAATGCGGTTTCTGTCGTCGTGTTCGGCAAACAGATCGGTGCAGTCAATCTCATCATAGAAAGATAAAGCATCGTGAGCTGAAAGATAGGCTATATATGCATTCTGCGGGTAATAGAAAAAGAGAAGGGCAGGGTCCTGCAATCCGTAATGGGATTGCAGGACCTTTTTTATGGTTCCGGTCAGGATCTCGATCGAAAACGGATTAAAAAAGAAAAAACGGTTTACCCCGGATGGCACGTCATATGCAGTGGCGGATGTTTGCACAAACCGGATGTCCGGCTGATGATCGGGGAAGAATTTCCGGTAAGATAAAAGATTAGACAATGCCTTATTATAGAAGACTTCAATATATTCAACACCGATGGAGCTACATCCGTATGATGGGAAACATAGATCGGAACACGCCCCTTTCCGCAGCCGTAGTCAAGCAGACAGTCATTTTTCCGGATCAGCCCGCTGCCGATCTGCCTGTCAAGTACGGTATACGAGGTTGCTTCATAAGGGTATATATGAGGATCGGCGCAGCTCTCGTCCCTTCCTGTTGTTTCTATATGCAGTTTTGCATCCGTGAGATAATCTTCAAAATCGGATTTCATCAGGCTTCTCTCCTGCCATTGCAAGGACCCGTGTTATCATTCACATATATCAGAGTCTGAACCACCACAGGAACCCTCTGGCGCCGATCGAAAAAGTGATCACTTTTTGTCCGCCCCAAGGGTCGGTGCCCCGCACGGTCACTTTAGCGCTGCCCTTGTTGATGTTGCTCTTATAGTCTTCAATCACAAAATCCACATCGACGGGCTTGCCGGCTCTGGTCCAGACGATCTCGTCTTCTGTGATCATTACTTCCCTGGAGGTATACAGTTTGGGATTATCCAGAACCACGGTTGCCTTCAGTTTGCTGATATCATATCCTTTTTCAAGGATCCGGTATTGCCCCTGAGCAGATCCCTTATAGGGCGAACCAGTAGCGGATACCGTTACATAGATAACCTCACCGGGATCAACGACTGCGTCTGCCGGAACAGGATCACTACCATCCTCATTATAACTGTACTGGATCGTATTCTTGTCGTAATCTTTTCCGGCAACCAGCTTATTTCCGGCTTTGTCGACTACCGTGACGGCGGATTTCCATTTGCCCTTTTTGCCGTTTGCTTCAAGATCTTTTGCGATCACTCTAACACCCGCATCCGACATGTCTATTTCCGTGATGGCAAAGGTTTTTGATCTGTCTGTATCTTTATAATTGCCCATGCCTTTGATGATCACTGTGGGCGCTTTATTACCCGTGTCGCTGTGGATCGCCTTGTTGTTCGCATAGGAGAGCTTGTAATCCTTATTCTCTTCAAGAATGAGCGAATCCAGTCCGTCAAAGGTCGCTTTAACAACAGGCTTTGGCTTGGCGCCGCCTTTTTCGTACGAAGTGCCGTCCACGCTGATCTCTATGTTGTCTGCCTTGAGGCTCCATGGCCGAATCCTGAACGTTTTTTTCACAGTTCCCTTATACCCTTTGTCCTCTATTCCGGTGATTGTCATGGTTGCAATGCCGGCATCCCTGTTACCGGAATAAGTGATGGTATAATCTTCTCCTTCATGCAGGTCAACCGGATCTTCTTTCCGATCTTTCCGGTAAGTGAGTTTCAGTGTATTCTGCTTCACTTCCTGTCCGCCGTTATAATCGACTGCGGATTCAAACCCACTGATGGATACTTTGGAAAGCGGGAAGCCTGTGATGGTAAATCCCACAATCCGCCTGCCGGTATATCCCCGATCTTCGTTCCCGGTGATCACGACCATGCCTTCGCCGGGATTTTGGCCGAAGCAGTCCGCTTCGTAATCCTCACCCAGTATAAGTTTTTTCGAACCGTCTTTTACAACCAGTCCCAGATCATCCAGTTCAATCGGGTTGCCGGTAAAGGGCTGATTCGGGATTTTTTTGACTGACAGTTTGGCAACATGCTTTAACCCCGGATCCGTAATTTCAAATTCAAGGTAGGCTGTGCCTGTATAGTTGGAGCCTTCAACGCCCTCCAGTTTAACGAAATACCTGCCGATATCAAGCGGAGCATCAATCTTTTCCGTGCAGGCCTCATCCGTGTAGTATGTGACGGTAAAATCGCGGTCCTTTTTCAGAGCCATCCGGTTGTAGGTCAGTTTGGGAACCGGTTTATAAGGCTTCGGATTTTTACTGTTGTATTGCATGGGAGCGATCTCAGAGATCACCAGATCATCATCTATCAGATCCCTTGGCAGGATCGTGAAATTGCTTCTTTCCATGCCGCCGTAATTGCCCCTGCCCCTGACGGTGAATTCAGCCAGGTCGTGAGCCTTGATATTGTTCTTAAAGGTGATGGTATAATCTTTTTTCTCCGTTAACAGATGTCCCTCATAATACACCTTTACAGGGGGCCGGATCGCTTTGCCGGTATAGGTCTGATCCGGGATCGGGTCAAAACTGAAGCCGTAAGCATCATCCTCATAGATACCGAATGGGAATTTGTCAGAGATGCCGGTACAATTGTTTTTCCCTTCGACCCAAACCTTTCCTTCACCGGGCTCTGTATTGTCTTCATATTTTACATCATAATCCGACGGATCGAGAGCCTTTGCAACATCCGGTTCATCTCCTGTATCATTCAGGAATACCCGGATTTCCGGCGTTGCTGCGTGCTCATCTTCATCAAGACGGACCGGACTTGTCAGTATCTGGATATATGCATTCTCAAGTTCAGCACTCTCAACGGTAAAGGTGACTATCTGGTCCTCCGTGGTACCTTCTCTTTCCACGGTGCCATCTTCCAGAACCGTTTCGATCACCCATACATAGCCATCGTTTATACGGAGGGTCAGTTCATAGGAACCGGCATCTTTTGCGACAGGATCACCGTTCTCGTTGAGGCGGCACCCATCCGGCAGTGCATCCCCTCCCACAACCGTGAAGAATTCATCCGTAAGGAGCAGTGTCTGCTCCTCTCCGTTAAATTCATAGGTTTCCCCTGCGGGAACGGGGATCGCATTGTCGAAGACATAGGTATAGGTCATAACCGGACTGTCCCACAGTCCGTCCTTTACGGTATAGGCATTCAGGACAAACATCTTTCTGCCTGTTTCATACGCCTGCAGATTTCCATGCTCATCTTCACCAAAGAAGGTTTCGTTTACAAGTTCCTGATTAGGATCATTCCGGCAGATCAGGATCTCTTCACCCTGATATTCCCTGCCATACGTTTTGGGATCGCTTCCGTCCGTAGTGTAATAGGTCGTTCCGCCTTCCTGCATCGTTTCAAGAAAAGTCACCTGATCCGCAACGTAGACACCGGTTGGAAGTGTTGCAAAGGGTGCGGCTGCATGATCGGCTTCGTTCACCTGAATAAAGAACAACGGCTCTGTTGACACATCATACGGATTTTCCACGTTATTGGGAAGCGTCACCTTTCCCTGCGCCGTCCATACGACCGCATTCCTGGGATCCTGAATATGCTCCTCATGGTCTAGTTCCCATGTAACGTCTCCGTCCAGCTCCATTCCGGTATCCACCAGAAGCTTGACGGTTTCCGGCAGAAGCTCTTCGATTTCTTCCCGGCTTGTCCCGTGCGGAAGACCGGTAATATTATCAGGCGTTGTCACGGAAACGAGATTGAATTTTGTCCGCTCTGTTGCAGGGAAAGTAAAGCTTACACGCATATCATCCGGGTTCAGCAAAGCGCTTTCCCCATTGAGTTTGATCGCGATGGAAGGTGAAATGGCAAAGATTCCGGCCATTTTTACATATTCACCGCCGTCTGCTTTTTTGGCCCTGATATAACTTCCATCCGCGTCTTCTCCAGGGACCAGGCTCATCGTTACTGTATATTCCGTGTTCTGGTCAGCGATCTTTTTGCCGTCTTCGCCATCGAGCGGCTCCGGGGACCATTCGACCTTCACATGATCCGGATGGATCACATACTGATCGCTGATGGTGACCTTCATCGTCTCGCTGCCTGCTTCATCGATGGCACTCATCTGCATTTCCTCATCTGTAACGGGTGCCTTGAGCGTCAGATCGATCTGTTTGACCACGGGAGTATATTGAACCTCGATCTCAATGGTAGTCTCTTCTTCCTCCTCAGGAACCATGGCAATGATCGTGCGGTCAGTGGTATCGTAATGCTGGTCGATCTCAAGATGCTCCTTCAGATCCCACCGCGTAAACTGTTCACCGTCCACATCCGGTGCGACCAGTGTAATTCTGGCGCCGCTTTCCGTATATAGGATACGGGGATCAGCAGCATCCTGATGACTGTTGAGATCCATCAGATTGACAATGACCGTTACAGGCACGCGCGGCACCGGCGGCTCCGGGCTGGGATCGGGATCCG
>JAGCXZ010000133.1 GCA_017961065.1 Lachnospiraceae bacterium | reverse complement strand
GGCACATACGGTTGTGCGCTTTGCGACGAGCTGGTCCACAACGCAGGAGGACCTGCAGACACTGGAGGCGGCGCTGAAGGCGTAGGCGGGATGCGCAGATGGTTTAGCAGGTGTCGGCAGCGTAGGCGGGATGCGCATAAATCATAGGGGAATAATTATGAAGAGAATGATTTTGGCGCTGCTTGCGGCCACGGTGCTCCTGATGGCGGGATGCGGTGCTGTGGCAGAAGAGCAAAAGGCTGAAACGCCGGTCATTACCGGCACATGGGCAACAGCCTCCTGGGGATATGAATATTACGGAAAATCGCAGGCCGAATACTACGTGCAGTTCACGGATTCGGAGATTGTCTACCTGCACGAAAACGGCGACACGCTCGTTCCCGATCATTCCAACCGGATCAAAAGCATCGAGGAGATCGGTCCGGACCGGTACCGGATCAAGGCAGAGTCTGAGAGCGGCTATCAATATACCTATCAGACAGACGATGACGATCCGGACATCCTGTGTTATTATTCCACCTGGGATGAGAATGAATTCCCCCATGAATACAGCGGAGGTTCTTCGCTGACCAGACAGCACTGACAGCGCACGGTTCCATGCATTTTGATGATTTTCTCTCAGACGCCAAACTGCATATCAAGACAACGGGACGGGAAGATTCCTGCTCTAACGCCATGGTATTTCCCTATGAACCCACTTCGTATTCCGTGCTGGAACGACTGGCGCAGGAAGGATGGATCTCAAAAGAGGATCACCTGATCGATTACGGAAGCGGACTCGGGCGGGTTCCGATCTATCTGGCGGACCGCATCGGCTGCAGGACAACAGGCGTTGAGATGGCGGTGAAGTACCACGAACAGGCGCTTTTGAATCTGGAAGCATATCTTGGAGAGCATGAAAATCACCTGATCGGGTTCTGCAACAAAAAGGCCCAGGAATACATCCTGCCGGATACGGCCAACAGGCTCTTTTTCTTTAA
The DNA here is from genome assembly GCA_017961065.1 of Lachnospiraceae bacterium. Classification (GTDB taxonomy): domain Bacteria; phylum Bacillota; class Clostridia; order Lachnospirales; family Lachnospiraceae; genus UBA2868. The sequence continues at coordinate 1,554 of JAGCXZ010000133.1, read as the reverse complement.
TCCGTTCCATTTAAAAACGTTCAAACTCGTGATGAGAAATGTGCTGGATTCGTACCGGAAGAATCCGCGCAACATCCGGATGTTTTTCTATTATCCGCAGGATGCTTATATCAGTTATCTTTCGGGCTTATCGGAAGTCATGTTTTTGGATGAGATCGATTGCCGCGATCTATTCGAAGAAGAAGATAACAGGAACCGGATCATGATCTTTGAAACACCGGGTGAAGACGAATGTTCAGAATAGAAGCGTACGGGAAAAATCAAAACTGCAAAACACTTCAGCTAACGGATGACCTGTTTCATGAGGCATTGCGAAACATGCCCGGCAGCAGGGAACGATTCCATGTCAGTAATCCTTCCGGCGGTGATTTTGACATTGTCTACTATGACAACAATGACGATCTGGAGCCGCTTGATAATTACCCCAAATACCAGAAACCGCCTTTTATGGCAAGCTACAGGATCTACGATGAAAACGACATAGAGACGCTGTGGATGGAGTTCTTTGACGGCGTGGAAAACATGGTGTTTGAGGAGCTGAACGAGTACACAGTTGTCTTGACAAAACTCGTACTTGCCCATACCGGGATCGAGGTGTATTGTGCGGACAACAGGGTGCTGTATTTTATGCCGGAGCAGGAGAGGCTGCATGTGGAAGATCAATTGCCGCAGGACCTTGATCCGGATAAGCTGCTTACTATTACAAAGGAACTCGCTTCCGGGATCGAAGACGGAAAATTCCGGACGCTGAGCAGTACGTATGCGTTTCATAACGTTTTTATTCTGCAGTGGATCCTGAACGGAAGACCGCTTTCGCAGTTCCGGTTCATCACCGTGGATATTGACGACTGGGCCGGGATCGGCGCGATTTTGTCATACTGTGCGCGCTACCGGATCGCTTTTGAGAGGTTCGGGCTGAAATTCGTTCACAAGGGGAACGGGTACCTTGGGAAGTATAAGCAGGATGAGCTGGTCAGGTTTTTCGTGCTCGATCTGGAAGATGAAGATGCAAATGAAGAGAATACGCTGGTCGTGCCGGGCTTCATGGCGCTTACCAAGACCAAGTTTTTAAAGGCGATCCCGCATGCGATCGATGAATCGGTTTTGACAGCCGGCTTTAAGGCTGAGATGGATGAATACTACGACGCGCTGTTTGGTGATGAAAAGGTGCTTGGCGTCATGATACGCGGAACGGATTATGTTACGGCGGGGATGACGGGTGACCGGGTCATGGCTTCTGCGCAGCAGATGGCGCCGCTCATTCACGAGTGGGTGGAAAAATACGGATTTGAGCGTGTCTTTCTTGCAACGGAAGATGCGGAAGCGCTCGAATACATGCGCGGCGAGTTCGGCCATTTTGTAGTGGCCCTGTCGCAGGAGCGTATCAGGATGTCGGATCTTAGGCAGAATGAGATCATATCCGATTATGAGAAAGAACACGCTGACGGAATGTATGAAGAAAAGCTCGAAGACACCACGGTGAACTATTTTTACGCGCTCTACATGCTGGCGCGCTGCGACAGTTTCATCTGCTCGGGACGCTGCAACGGCGCG
>JAGCXZ010000132.1 GCA_017961065.1 Lachnospiraceae bacterium | reverse complement strand
TTGCCTCATCCATCAGTTCCTTAATGCTTAAGGAATCGATGACCTGGCCGGGCTTCTTGGCGCCCTTGGCACTGTGGTCGACCTCAACGCTTGTCAGGCTCTTCTTAATGCTCTGTGCCTGGGACAGACCGTCCTTCTCCTGTACGGGAAGCGCCACCTGGAACTCAACCGGAAGCGGAGCCTTGATCAGGCCGCGGCCCGGTGTCTTGCCCTCGGGAATGATCTCGCTGCGTTCGCCGATGACTGCTTCATATTCAAAGCGGTCAGGCATCTGAAGCGCGATACCCGTATTGAAGTTCTGTCTCAGTCTGCTTCTTAAGTCGCCGGAGTTGTTGGATGTGATCACGGTGTAGATACCGTAGCTCACACCTTCTCTGGTGATCACTGCCAGATCGTCATCATACTTGTCGTAGTTCTCATAGAACGCCGTGAAGTTGTCGATGATCAGGAGGAGTGCCGGGCAGTCTTTCTGGAACTGTACGTATTCCTTAAAGGAACCGATGCCCATGCCGGCGAATTTCTTCTTCCTCTCCGCAAGTTCTGTCAGGAAGAATTCGAATGTATCGTTCAGTTTGTCATCATCCCCGTCGAAGCAGACGCTGCCGATATGGGGCATGGATGAAAATACCGTCATCGTGCGGGACGAGAAGTCCAGGATGTATGCGTTGACATCTGCAGGCGTGTAGTTCGTTACCGCACCGTAGATGATCGTCTGCAGAAGCGTTGTCTTACCGGAACCGGAAGGACCGCAGATCAGCAGGTTGCCATCCGAAAGGAAATCGACATATGCAGCATACTGGCTCTGTGCTTCCGGATTGTCCGCAAGACCGACCGGCAGTCGAAGCGAGAAGCCCTGCTGTTTTTCCGTTGCCAGTTCTTCCAGATACAGTCTCTTGCCAAGAGCGGGCAGCCAGATCTGACGGACTGCGGGGATGTCATGCTCTTTGGCGATCTGCTCCGCATATTTTACGATCGCATCCAGCTGCGTTACCTTCTGGATGTTGTCGGACTTCTTGTTCTTGTCTTTCGTCTTGGGAACACCGCTCTTACCGATCAGGTTGATCAGCTCGACTTTGGCGTTCTTTTCATCCGAGAAAGCTGTCTCCGGCTCGTAAGCGGCGCCGGACCAGCCTGACTGGAATTCTTCAAAGATTTCATCGCTGCCGACCTGGAAGTAACCGCGGCCGGTACCCGTGATGAATGCTGCGTCGGGTTTCTTGAGCATTTCGTTGGAATCCGACTTGTCTGCCACACGTAAGCACAGACGGAATCTCGTGTTGGACCAGATCTCATCATCCACAACGCCGGAAGGCTTCTGTGTGGCAAGGATCAGGTTTACGCCGAGCGAACGGCCGACGCGGGCTGCCGATACGAGCGACCGTACGAATTCCGGCTGCTCTTTCTTTAATTCCGCAAACTCATCGGCGATGATGAGCAGGTGCGGCATCGGCTCCGTGGCCACACCCGAGCGGTACAGCTCGATGTAAGCATCGATGTGTTTTACTTTAAAATCATTAAACAGCTTCTGTCTGTGTTTGATCTCGGCATTGATGGAAAGCAGCGCTCTGTTGGTCGCGTTTCCGCCAAGGTTCGTGATCACGCCGGACACATGAGGAAGTCCTTCGAAACTCTGCGCCATTCCGCCGCCCTTATAGTCGATCAGGATGAACGCAACCTCGTCCGGATGATAGTTGATCGCCAGTGACAGGATGTAGCTCTGCAGGGTCTCCGATTTACCGGAACCTGTAGTACCTGCAACCAGACCGTGCGGGCCGTGGTACTTCTCATGGATATCCAGGTACAGCGGCTGATTGCCGGATTTGTAACCGACCATGGCGCGCATGCTCTCGTATGTGCGGTTCTCCAGCCACCTGTGATAGATGTCCAAAGATTCCACATTCGAGGTTTTATACATATCAAGGAAAGTAAGCATATCCGGTATGCCTGCAGAGACACCCATCTCGCGAAGATGTATGCCGGAAAGTGACCGTGCAAAGCTCTCTGCCGTCTGGGGCAACAGATGATCGAATGTAACGTTATCCCTTCTGGGGAACGCATTCGTTGTGGAAAGGAAGTTATGAACCTCTCCGTCATCCGTAATAATGGCAGTGCAGCTGCTCGGCAGTTTATCCGCAGAGTCTGCAAGCATAACAACGGATATACCCATATCCTCCGAAGGATTCAACAGATATTTGGAAATTGCTTCTTCTTCGATCAGCGAGTAATCCGCGATCACGAAGACGTAGTGCGGCAGGATCTTCTTGTCTTTGTCTTTGTCGTTCTGCTCCTCCCTGGTCTTGTCCAGGCGGTCACGAATGACGCCCGAGAGGAAATACATGACATCACCGACACTGTTCTTGTCGCAGCACATTAAACGGATGTTTCCGTCCGGAGCCCATACATGGGGCAGATAGCGCATGTAGCTCCACTCGTCTCTCTCTTTCATCGGGAAGACCACGCACATCCTGACATCGGTATAAGGATGGGCACTTGCGATCTGCACGCTCATCACTCTTGCCAGATTGAGGGCCTTTTCCCTGTCGGAAGACAGGATACCCGTGAAACGGTTCTCATAAAGAGACAGAGAAACGGGAACATCTTTTAAAACAGACATGGCCAGTTTGATCTCTTCGGTCTTGTTGTTGAGCGGATCAAACTCCTGCATGATCTGTTCCTTGGGAACTTCGATCGCGTTAAACGAAGGAATATCGCCGCGGCCGAGACGGACATCCAAAAAGTCCTCGTGCATCGGGCTCTTATTCCACAGTTCGGGCGTAACGTTGATACCGATCTGTGCAGCTTCCTCGGCCGAAGGATAGGTCCTCTCCAGGACGCCTGCATTGTACTGCATCTTGTCCTTGATCTCACCCATCATCTTGACCGCGTATGCTTCATAGGTGGATACGCGCGCCTGCTCGTTTTTCTTGTATTTTTCTTCTTCGTATTTCGTGTTGATGATCGCCCAGAACGCACCGACACCGGCTGCGCCGACACTCATGAAAATACCGCCGAGGTTGAAGCCGTTTCCGAAGGACATCGCAGCACCAAGCGCCATCGGGATGACCATGGTGAATGCCGGACCGATCGTGAACTTCAGCGGCTGTCTCTCATATTTCTGTTTGGGCGGACACTTCTCAAGCGTAAAGGTTTCCTTATCCAGTACTTCGAGTTTTCTCGGGGTACGCAGGAAGAACTTCTCCTCTTCCGGCTCTTCCGGTTCGGAATCTCCTCCGCCTGCGGAAGTGATATTGATCTCTTTGAGCTCACCGATCTTGCAGTTGCCGTCCGGATCGTTCACGGCAATGATATTGCCCAGATATACGATCTTTAAGCCGATGATGTAGATCGTGTCACCAAAGGACAGCGCCTGCTCTCCCTCGATCATCCTACCGTTTACAAAGGTTCCGTTCATGCTTCCGAGATCCCTGATGGTGGCGGACCCGCCGGACAGATCGATCTCTGCATGCTTCGGGGACACGAATTTGTTCGCATAGCAGATCATGTTGGAAGCATCGTTACCGATCGTAACCTTTTTCTGGATATCCGGTCTTAACAGATACTTTCTGAACTGGGAATCCCCTTCACCGACTTCCTTTACGGTCAGGGAAAAGATCTGTCCGTCCGGAAACTCGCAGTTGGCAAACAGTCCTTCCTTGAAGGTGATGGAATCCACCTGCTGTTCATTCTGCGTGATGATAAAATTGCCCTGCCCGGACAGAGTCCACACGCCGTCCCATACTTCAACGGGGAGGATGATGTCTTCATCTCTTCCGCTGATGTAGGGTTTGATCTCCAGCGGGACTTTTTTGTTATCCACGCTCGGGAGATACAGTTCGCAAAATCCGTTCTCAAAAACGGCTGTCAACAAATAACTCATATCTTTCTCCTCTATCCTTCATTTTAAATATCTTCCAGATTGTTCAGCATATCTTCCACAAACGGCCGGTACTGATCCGCGTCCTTCTCGGGAACCAGAACGATGATGCGTGCAAAATAGTTCTGTCCGGTGGTCGCATCCTTCCAGTAACACATATGGATCCTCTCCCAGTAGGTAACGCCCGCATGAACCGTTTTGTACTCCGCTTCGTATGCAAACTTTCCGTCCGTCACCTCTTCATCCGACACAAACTCTCTCTGAACCTCGTCCGTGAAGAATGATTCGGAGCCCTCGTTCGCTTTCGGCTTGATCAGCTCGAAAAGCTTTTCGGCGCTATAGCTGTCTCCGTTCAGCTGCAGATCGGCATCCGTCTCGTTCGGACTCACAACGATCATGGCGCCGTTCATGTCATGCCAGACCGTATAATTGGTGGTTCCGTTGAATTTGTAGAACCTGTCCGCAGGAACATGCAGACCCATGTGCATGATGTCGTCTTCGATCATGCCGTCAGCGGATGCGTTCTCCAGCGGATATCCGCCCGGCATCTTAAATCCGTCAGCCGAATTCTCTTCTGCCATCAGATCGCACAGCGTGTCGACATTCGCGGAATCTTTGGCATCCTGCATGGTCAAAACGATAACTGCCTGAAAGACGGCTACTTCGTTTTCCTTGATCCAGGCACGTGCCGCTCCGCTCGGATACTCTTCCGAATGGAACGAGCAGGTGTAGTAGTAGATCCCGGGATCCTCCGCATTGTATTCCGCTATTGTCTCGTCCGTGATCTCCGCGCCCGGCACAAGGTGTTCGATCTGCGTTTTGGTCGCTTCACTCAGCTTTTGATTTAATTGCCCTATCTCGAAGGCTGAGATCCGCTCTTTGGAGATCGATTTGCCGGTCTCGTTACTGCTAAGCGTAGCGATCACAACATCTGTAAGCACTTCGCCTTTCTTGGCCGGCTCGAAAGCGATCACACGGCTTTTGTCATTGATCGCTGTTTCCGTGGCTGCCTCGTAAAGCGATTCGGGATATTCGATCGGGATCTCAAATCCGGTTTCCGAAGATGTATAATCTGCGCTGCATTCCAGATTTGCGTAATCAATTCTTCCGGCTCTCTTCACAAGGATCACAACAACCACGATGATCGCGATCAGCGCAACGCCCGCCGCAATGAAGATCGGGGATTTGCCGAGGCCTTTTCCCTTTTCGATCAGCTTGCCGACATTTTCCACCTGATTGGCGATCTGATCTTTCTTGGCCTGTACTTCAGCCTCCCTGAAGGCTGCGGCCTGTTTCTGTGTTTCGGCCTGCCTCTCCCTTTCGGCCTGGATCCCTCTCTCGGCTTCTTCGAGTGCACGCCTTTGCTCTTCGGCCTTTCTCTTCCGCTCTTCTACTTCCTGTTCCATCCTGCGGACTTCGGCCTCGGCGGCCTCTCGTCTGGCCTGTTCCTCTTCAGCCTTTCTCTTTGCTTCTTCTTCGGCTTTCTTCTTTTTCTGTGTCGACACAAATAACGCTGAGGTTTCCTCGCTCTGTGCGTCGAACCTGTTTTCATCACTCATTTCGTGTCCCTCCGGTATATGTGCTTATCAAATATCTTCGATCGATTTGATCGACCTGTCGAAAATGTCTTTGTAAACATCCTTGTTTTCGGCCGGTACATAAGTAATGATCGCACCGAGACACAGGTCGCCGTCGACGTCACATAAGAACAGCGTATCGCGCTCCCAGTAGTCAATCCCGTGATATTTGCCGCTGAATTCGGCCATATATTCCCAGGTGGTAAACGGTGACTGCGTTTCCGAAACAAACGTACGGCCCTCTATCGGGAAGGCATCCTTCAGGCCCATAGAGGCCATACCTTCAAAGTATTCCATGTAGCTGTCGAAATCATCTTCACTCAGCTGATATCCTTCTTCACCGCCCGGCATGATCTTGAAGCCGCCTACAATGATGATCGCGCCGTTCTGATCGCAGTAGACATCTCCGTACTCCTGAGAGGTCTTCACCATCTGGTAACTGTCTTTGGGTACGGGCATATTCATCTTAAGATCTTTTATTTCGATACTGCCGTCCCAGTCAAACGTTGTGGGTGCATTCTTGCCCGGAAGGCTGACCGCATCCGAATCATTCTTGCCGCTTACAAGGTCACGCATTGCAACGACATTGTCCACCGTCTTGGCTTTCTCTTCGGAACAATTCATGGAGACCATAGCCACCTCGCCGGACTCCGTGGTTTCAAACCAGCTTGCCACGGCCTGCGCTTTTTTCGTTTCCTCATCATTCGCGGTAAACTTCGTAATATATTTTCCGGATTCATTCGACCCGAGGTCGGTCAGATCGACACTCTGTTCAACCTCCACGTCGCCCTCATCCTCCAGCGCGTCTTCCAGTGTCTGGAACGAAAGCACTGCCTCATCGGATGCAAACTGCAGCTGCTGAACACTCTTGCCCAGCGGTATGATCTGCACGTCCATATCCGGCGCTTTTTTGTTATCGGAACGGAACTGGATGACGCGCCAGTTCTCGTTGTCTTCTTCAGTGATCTCGGTATAAACGCTGTCCGGGTAATACAGCTTTACGCCGTAGCCCTCTTCCTCGGACATATATTCACCGGTACACTGCAAACTCTCGTAATTGATCTTTTTCCCGCCGGTGGCAATGATCACGATCACAACGATCAATGCTACCAGGACCGCTCCTGCGATCCCCAGATACAGCGGCAATCTTTTTCTGACAGATTCCGGAAGCTTTGACAATGCTCCCTCCATGATCACGGATGCCGTGGTGACATCTTTGTGTGTATCCATGTTCTGTCTGGCTTCTTCGAGCGCTTTCTGTTCTTCTTCCGCTTTTCTCCTGCGCTCTTCCACTTCCGCTTCCATTCTGCGGACTTCCGCTTCCGCAGCTTCTCTCTGCGCCTGCTCCTCCGCAGCTCTTTTGGCCGCTTCCGCCGGCGCCTGTTTTCTCTTCTGCGCAGATACGAACAGCGCTGCGGTCTCCTCGCTGCCGGCGGTGTTGTTGTTTAAATTTTCATCACTCATTTTAAACTGCCCCCTGTTTAATAAAGATATGAGTAAATAGTTACTCATACATTCTATTACGCAGTGATAAATGTCACTACATACTAAAAGTATACTCCTTGCGAAGTATACTTTTTTATGGTGTTCCTATGGGAAAAATAGCGATAAAACGGGATCAGATCAGATATTTGCGAATGTCTCCGCGCTTTTCCAGAAAGAGTTTTTCCTTGATGGATGCGACCAGTTTCTTGGTGTAGGGCATGGAAATATAAAGGATGTCACAGATCTCGCGGTCCGAGCGGAATTCCGCCATGAGTCTGGCAACCTCCAGTTCCCTTTCGGTCAGCGGTTCGGGAAGAGAGGCAAGCTTGTATTCGTCCAGTTTGCCTTTTTCGTTCGACTCATCGTACAGATCCAGATAGTGCTGCACCCTGGCAAACAATACCTTGGATGCGACCGGCTTTTTCAGATAGTCCACCACATCCATCTCCAGGCCCTTGCACTCGGATCTCTCATCCGTCATGCCGGTCAAAAAGACCACGGGGATCCTCTTGAACTTCTCGTTCTTCTTCAACTGCGCAAGCACCTCATAGCCGTCCATGCCGTTCATGACGATGTCCAGCAGGATCAGCTGCGGCAGCCCCCCCTTGACCGCTCTGTTGAGCGCCTCCAGGGCATCTTCCCCGGAGGTGAACCCTATGACATTGTAAAGCGACTCCAGCTGCTGTATCATCAGCCCGAGCATTTCCGCATCATCATCGATGATCATGACTCTCTTACGGTCCATCATGTCCCTCCTCTTTCAGGATCTTCTGCAATCCGGTTCTGACCCACATGTACTCGTTGATCAGGAGCGGATTGATCGTCCTGGAAAATTCCCTGTTCTTTCTGTATTCCGCCGTTTCCGCAAGTTCCGCCAGAAGATGGGCC
>JAGCXZ010000013.1 GCA_017961065.1 Lachnospiraceae bacterium | reverse complement strand
TCCGACATTAACGTACAACACCATCAACCGTCATGTTTCCAAGATGGTTTATACGAAGGTTGTTTCGAATCTCTCGCCGTGGCTTGCCAACGCGACGCTCGGTGAGACCTATGTGATTCCTGCATCCCACGGCGAAGGCCGCTTTGTTGCTAACGACGAGTGGCTTAAAAAACTGGCCGCAAACGGACAGATTGCTACGCAGTATGCGGATCCGGAGGGCAGATGCTCGATGGATGATGAGTGGAACGTGAACGGTTCCTACATGGCGATCGAGGGTGTTACATCCCCTGACGGCCGGATCTTCGGTAAGATGGGACATGCCGAGAGGATCGGCGACGGGGTTGCCGTCAATATCTACGGAGAGCAGGACATGAAGATCTTCGCTTCCGGTGTCGCCTACTTCCTGTAATAGAAAAGTTTTGTACCGCGATCCGCGAAAACACGTTTTCCTCGTTCACGGTTTGCCAGGATTCAGCATGAATCGTGGCGTAACGCCTCGACATCGCACAAAGTGCGATTTGCATGTCGAGGCATCCGAATTGGAAACGCTCACTCGGAAAAGTTTTTCACGGATCGCTGTAAAGATCCGATCGCATAGATATTTTCAGTAAGTACTTCGAAAGGACAGCACATGCCCGGAAAATCAGAACAGAAAAGAGAATACAGTCTGCAGTGGAACAGGAAGACCACGCTGCTCCTGACGGGATCTCTGGCGCTTCTTCTGGTTGCCCTTATCATCTGCGCCGTGCATATTTATCGCGTTCTGAATACGTACCGCAGCTTTGTGGATTCCTCGATCGTCAGCCAGACGGAACTGGATGCCGAACTGGTTTCGGCCAATCTGGATGCGAACATCCAGGTCATCCAGTCTACGGCCGAACAGCTGCAGCAGAGCGAAAACTACGATATGGATGAACTCCAGATCTATAAGCTTCTGCTCGGTGTGCGCAACAAATCCAATCTGGACCGCGTTTCCCTGATCATGAAGGACGGTTCCAGTTATTCGTCCGAACGATTCAGCAAGATGTCGGGTCTGGAGGAACTGATCCCGTACGCATCCGATAACGGTGAAGTGGTCATTGCCAAAACATATTTTGATTTCGGCGACGGGATGGCGTCCTACTGTATCATGCTCCCCGTCATCCACAAGGGCATCATACAGGGATATTTATTCGGTGTGACTTCCACAACGGATATGCTGAACGGAACGGAAACCGACACCTATTCGCAGATCTCGCGTTCGTATGTCATCAACGAAAAAGGCACGATCATGGCCATCAGCAATTCCGATGTGATGTACATTCAGCAGAATGATGATTTTTACACGGATGTATTAAAGGATCTCTCGGACAAGGCAGACCGGGATCTGATGGAAGAGGAACTGCGTTTATCGTTTGCGAATCAGGACGCCTCCTATCTGACTTTCCCGGCACTCAACGATGAATGGAAGATCTTTCATGCGCCGATCGAGGTGCAGAAAGGCTGGGTATATATCAATGTCGTTAAGGAAAGCGCGGTATCGGCGCTTTTAAATAAGATCAAGATCGAATCGTTCATTTCGATCCTGCTCGTGATTGTGCTGATGCTTCTGCTTTGTTTCCTGGTCGGCAGGTATGTCATGAGCGAGCAGCGCGAGATGTTAAAACTCGCGTTTGAAGACAGCCTGACGCAGGCGCCGAATGAACGGTATTTCCTGACGCATGCGGCAAAGCTCCTGCGGGACTATCCGGATATCGCGTACCGCACGGTCAGCTTTGATATCCAGAATTTCCGTTACTTAAACGAGTCCTACGGTCACATGAAAGCGGACGAACTGCTGCGTATCATCGTTAAAAATGTGGAGAAGGAACTGAGCGTGCGCGAGACATACGCCAGGATCGGTGCGGACCGCTTTGTGGCGCTGCTCGTGGATGACGGCAGGACCAAGGAGAGGATCCTCCACATGGAAGAGCGCATCGCCAAAGCTGCAAATGAGGAGATGATCAACTATCCCATCAAGATCAAGTGCGGCTTCTATGAGGTGACGAACCGCAAGGAAAATATCGCAGCCATGATCGATAAAGCAAACCTTGCCAGAAAGTCCGTTGTGGCGCAGGGCAAGGATCTGATCGCGGTCTACGAGGACCGTCTGATGGAAGAGACCAGACGCCGCGAGTTCATCGAGTCCAAGATGGAAATGGCGCTGATCGCAGGCGAATTCGTTCCCTATCTGCAGCCTAAGTGGGATATGAAAAACAACCATATCATCGCATCGGAAGCGCTCGTGCGCTGGAAACAGAACCAGAACGAGATCATTCCGCCCGGCGAGTTCATCTCGATCTTTGAAACGAACGGATTCATCGAAAAGATTGATTTTTACATGCTCGAACAGATCTGTAAATACCTGCGCAAGATGCTGGATGAGGGCCGCGAGGTTTATCCGGTTTCGGTCAATCAGTCGCGCTACCTTCTGCACGATCCCAGCTACACGATGAACGTGCAGCAGATCCTGTTAAAGTACAGGATCCCCAAGAGCCTGATCGAACTCGAACTGACAGAGACCGTGTTCTTCCAGGAAAGAGAGCGCATGCTCGAGGTCATGGAGGAATTGAAGCGCCTGAACATGGACCTGTCGATCGACGACTTCGGTTCCGGTTTCTCATCGCTCAATCTGCTCAGAGACATGCCGTTTGATGTGCTCAAGATCGACAGAGGATTCTTAAACGAGACCAACGCCAGCGAGACCGGTAAGTTCATCCTCAAGAAGATCGTGGAGATGGCAGACGGACTCGGCGTGAAAGTCATCTGCGAAGGTGTAGAAACACTGGAACAGGCTGAAATGCTGATGGAGATCGGCTGCAACTACGCACAGGGTTACCTGTACTCCAAGCCGATCCCGATGGAAGAGTTCATCGAGAAATATAACGTGATCCAGACCGTATGAATACGCGGAATTACCAGAAAGAAATGGAAACCGTCATAGCAGATCTTACGGGGAGGCGCAGGAAGGCGCGTCTCCTTCTGCATGCCTGCTGCGCACCGTGTGCGAGCACCTGCCTGCTGCGCCTGTATGAAGCGTTTGCCGTGACTGTGTTTTACTATAATCCGAACATTACGGACGCTGCGGAATATCAGAAACGCGTGGCGGAGCTGAAGCGCCTGATCGGACTGCTGAACGAGGAGTACGCAAGCTCAATCGAAATGGTAGAGGGCGACTACGAGCCTGAAGCTTTTTTTGCGATGGCAAAGGGTCTTGAGGCAGAACCCGAAGGCGGGATACGCTGCTTTTCCTGCTATGAGCAGCGGCTTGCAAAGACAGCAGCGCTTGCAAAAGAAGGCGGGTTTGATTATTTTGCGACCACACTTACCTTAAGCCCGCTGAAGAATGCGGCTAAGCTCAACGAGATCGGAGAGCGTCTCTCGGAAAGCGCCGGAGTTGCCTGGCTGCCTTCCGATTTCAAGAAAAAAGACGGATACAGGGAGTCGATCGCCCTGTCTGAAAAATACGGATTGTACCGGCAGAACTACTGCGGGTGCGTTTACTCCAAGAATCCATAAAGGATACAGAAAGGACTATCATGCAGACATTTATCGAAGCATTATCCGCCAAGACCGGCGAAGCATTCCGCGCGGCGGGATACGATGAGAAGTACGGGAAAGTCACACTGTCCAACAGACCGGACCTGTGCGAGTTTCAGTGCAACGGCGCGCTTGCCGCGGCCAAGGAATATAAAAAGGCACCGATCATGATCGCGCAGGACGTTGCCGCAAAACTTGAAGGCGCGGCATGCTTTTCCGAGATCAGCGCGGTGGCACCGGGCTTTTTGAATCTCAAAGCCGATCCGCAGTTTCTCTGCGATCACCTGACAGAAATGGCGGGAGCGGAGCACTTCGGCTATGCCGGGGAAGAGACGCCCAAGCGTATCGTTGTGGACTACGGTGGGCCCAATGTTGCCAAGCCGCTGCATATCGGACATTTAAGGGCCGCCATCATCGGCGAGTCCGTTAAGCGGATCTGCAGGTTTGCCGGCAACGAGGTGATCGGCGATATCCATCTGGGAGACTGGGGTCTGCAGATGGGTCTGATCATCACGGAGTTAAAGGAAAGGCAGCCGGATCTGCCGTATTGTGACGAGATCTTCACGGGCGAATATCCGCAGGAAGCGCCCTTTACGATCTCGGAACTGGAGGAGATCTATCCGACAGCGTCCGCAAAATCAAAAGAGGATGATGCTTACAAGGAGGCGGCGCTGCAGGCGACCTTCCTGCTGCAGCACGGAAACAGAGGCTATATGGCACTCTGGCATCATATCATGCGCATTTCCGTTGCCGACTTAAAGCGCAACTATGAAAACTTAAGCGTTGATTTTGACTGGTGGAAAGGGGAATCGGATGTACAGCCGATCATCCCGGAAATGGTCGAAGACTTAAAAAAGAGCGGTCTGGCGCATGAGAGCGAAGGCGCGCTTGTTGTGGATGTCACTGAGGAGAGCGACAGCAAGGAGATCCCGCCATGTATGATCTTAAAGTCGGACGGCGCGAGTCTGTACGCGACAACGGATCTGGCAACGCTTCTGGACCGCCGCAGTGTGTTTGATCCCGATCAGGTGATCTATGTGGTGGACAAGCGTCAGGAGATGCATTTCGTGCAGGTGTTCCGTACCGCCAGAAAAGCAGGCATTGTCAAAGAAGGTACGGGCCTTGATTTTCTCGGATTCGGTACCATGAACGGACGCGACGGCAAACCGTTCAAGACGCGCTCGGGCGGCGTGATGCGCTTAGAGACCCTGATCAGCGACATCAACGAGCAGATGTATAAAAAGATCATGGAAAATCACGAGACCGATCCCGAAGAGGCAAAACAGACCGCAAAGATCGTGGCGCTGTCTGCGATCAAATACGGCGATCTGTCCAACCAGGCAACCAAGGATTACATTTTCGATATCGATAAATTTACTTCTTTTGAAGGCAATACCGGACCGTACATTCTTTACACGATCGTGCGTATCAAATCAATCCTCTCTAAGTATGCCGAGAATGCCGGCGGGAGCGCAAAATCCTGCAAGCTCACGCTTCCCGACAATGAAACGGACAGGGCACTGATGCTTGAGATCGTCAAGTTCCATGATGTGATGGAAGGCGCTTACAGAGAGATCGCACCGCATAAGATCTGCGCTTACATTTATGATGTGGCAAACGCCTTCAACCGCTTCTACCATGAGAACAAGATCCTGACCGAAAGCGACAGCAAAAAACAGCAGGGCTGGATCGCACTGCTGCTTCTGACAAGAAATATACTTGAGACCTGCATAGACCTGCTTGGGTTTGAAGCACCTGAAAGAATGTAGGATTGCGAATAGCGCGAGTGAACTGTTATAGTCCCTGACAGCATCCCCCGCAAGCCGGCATGGTCCCCTCAAAGTCCCGCGCACTTGAGAGCAGGCAGATCGCCTGCGCGCTGATCCCTTCACCGGAACCCGTAAAGCCAAGGCCCTCTTCGGTCGTGGCTTTTATATTGACCTGACTGACCTCGATCCCAAGCGCTTTTGCGACATTTTCATTCATGCTGTCTATATAGGGGCGGAGCTTCGGGGCCTGCGCGATGATCGTGGCGTCGATGTTATCGATGATGTAGTGATTTTGCGCCAGCAGATCACCGACCTTCTCTAAAAGGCCGATACTGTCTGCGCCCTTATAGGCAGGATCCGTATCGGGGAAGTGCTTTCCGATGTCACCAAGAGCAGCGGCACCAAGCAGCGCATCCATGATCGCATGCACGATCACGTCTGCATCCGAGTGCCCCAGCAGTCCTTTCTCATAGGGGATCTTTACACCGCCGAGGATCAGATCCCTTCCCTGTGTCAGTTTATGTACGTCATATCCCATTCCGATCCGCATATCCTGCCTCCTGAAACATCATTCTGTCCCCATTGTATCGGATTGTCGGGCATCAGGCAATGCTTTCTTCGAAAGGCTGAGCGGGCGCACGCCGGCATGGATTTTTGGGGCGGCATATTGTATAATGAAAGTTGGCATGATCGTGTGCCGATCCATGGCCGGATGAGCGGCGGAAAGGAAGAATGACTATGGCAGATATGAATCATTTATCCGATGAGGAACTGAAACACGTAAGCGGCGGCATGCTTTTTGACGCCACGGGAAAAGAGGAATGCGACCCGCAGAATCCGTGGGAAGTACTGAACAATGACAACTGTTCGATCATTGCCAGGTTCCCGAATCGGAAGGCAGCGGCTGACTGGGTTACAAGTAAGTTTGGCACCTATTCGTACAATGCGCAGGTGGTGGATTGGGATACCGTACAGAGACTCCGCAAAAATCCGAACACCTACTAGAAATTTCAGGATACAGGAAGAATGACAGAACAGGAAAAAACAACAACCGAAGAGCCGGTCACGGAACCGGAAGATCACGGACTGGAATATCTTACGGAAGGCCGCAGGCGCTTCATGGACAACGATATGCGTTCCGCCATGCACTATCTGCGCAGAGCCGCCATTCTGTTTGAACTTTCCCACGACTACTATCACTATTGCGAGACGATGAACGTGCTCGGCGTGGCACTTGCCGCAAACGGGAACGAGCCCGAGGCAATGGATCACTATCTGGACGGCCTGGACTGTGCCGTACAGCATAACATCCCGATCAGCAGCATTACGATCCTCAACAACATCGGCTCCAAGTACCAGCAGTTCGGCGCCGATGAGCGTGCGCTGGAATATCTGCTGCGCGCGAGTGAAATCGTGGAAGCAACGCCCATGGATGCGGATGACAGGCTTCCGCTCTGGCGGCTGATCATTGACATGAACATCGCCAATGCGTACCGGTGCCTGGGCAGGCCGGAAGAGGCGCAGATCTACATGGACAAGGCCGGCAGATTCAATGCCTGGGACGACAAGGACAATGTGCGGATCTTTTATCTGTCCTACCGGGTTTCCCAAGCAAATCTTCTCTGGGATCTGGGGGAAAAGATTGAAGCCAGAAAGATGCTTCCCGAGCTTGTGGAGCTGTCCATGAAGGACAGGAACGTGTCCAACTATCTGCAGGATATGACCGATCTGTTAAGCCTCCTGGAGAAGGTCGGCGAGCAGTCCTACTGGGAGATGGCGCTGCAGTCCTTTGAGCAGTATGCGCAGCGGCACAATTCTCCGGACGTCAAGATCGCATCCCTGGAAGGGTGGCTTGCGTACTTCAAATATTACGACATGAAGGCCAAATACAAGAAGGCCTGCGTTCTGCATACGCAGCTCACTCTGGAGATGAAGGCCGTCAAGAATAAAGAGCGCGTGGATGAGATGGACCTTAAGGTGACCATGCGCGAAAAGGATGTTACGACAAGAAAGTACAAGGCGCTTGCCAACATCGACGCGCTGACGGGTACGGGCAACCGGAACAAGCTCGAATCGGATTCCGCGATCCTGTTCCAGAACGCGATCCGCGAAGATACGTTCCTGGCGATCGGGATCTACGATCTGGATCATTTCAAGCAGAAGAACGATGCCTACGGTCATCTGATCGGGGATGCCTACATGACCTGTCTCGTGCGCGTGCTGGATAAGACACTCGGAACGCTTGACCGGGTGTACCGGTTCGGCGGAGACGAATTCATCGTGATTCTGACTGATGTCAACAGGAAGAGCCTCGAGGAACTGGCCGAAAAGATCCGGAAGACCCTGCATGAGGAGCAGCAGACCGATGACATGCTAAAAGACCTTGAGGAGATCACGGTCTCGCAGGGATATGCGTACGGGATCCCCGAAGAGGGCGATACGATCCTGGATCTGCTCGACACCGCGGACAAGGCGCTTTACCAGGTCAAGGAGAACGGCAGAGATCATTACAGGATCTTTGATTATCAGGATATCAACAAACTTATCGAGAAATAAAACGGGGTTACGGGAAAATCTAATAAGGAGAAGGTTATGGCGATCTTATATGCATCAAAGAGTGCGGATATCAGCGCTTCTGAGCGCGCGCACATGGAACTGTCGAGGAGTCTTGCGGGAGAGTGCCCGGTACTCCTTGAAAACGACGGAACGCTGCCGCTTGCAGGCAAAACCGTCGCGCTTTACGGCAGAGGAGCCCGTAAGACGATCAAAGGCGGAACGGGGTCCGGGGATGTCAATACCCGCTTTTCCGTTACCGTGGAAGAGGGCTTAAAGGATGCCGGCTTTACGATCACCACAAAAGAGTGGCTTGACCGTAACGAGAAGCATTACCTGCAGAAGCGGGACGAATACACGAAAACTTTGAACGAAGAAGCGGCAAAGAGAGGGATCCCGTCATTCCTGATGGCATTCGGCATGCCCTTCATCGAGCCGGCCGATCTTCTGATCGAGCCCGCGGAGTTAAAGAACGAATCCGACACGGCGCTCTATGTGATCTCGCGTAACTCCGGAGAAGGGTCTGATCGTAAGAACGAGCCCGGTGACTACGCGTTCTATACGGAGGAGCTGGACAATATCCGCCGCGTGGCTGATTATTACAAGCATACGGTCGTGATCTTAAACATCGGCGGTGTCATGGACTTAAGTCCGCTCAGGGAGATCGCAGGCGTTGGCGCCGTTCTGCTGATGAGCCAGCTCGGCAACATCGGCGGCTATGTACTTGCGGATATTTTGACCGGTAAAGTCAATCCGTCCGGAAAGCTTGTTGATACCTGGGCCTGCAAGTATGCGGACTATCCGTCGTCTGCAACATTCTCAAGCAATGACGGAAATGTGGATGATGAATACTATACGGAAGACATCTATGTCGGTTACCGTTATTTTGACAGCTACGGCGTAAAGCCGCTGTATCCGTTCGGCTACGGGCTGTCCTATACGACATTTCAGATCAACGCCGGCTCTGTAGCGCAGAGCGGCGACCGGATCTCAGTGACCGTATCGGTCAAAAACACCGGAACATGCGCCGGCAAGGAAGTGGTACAGGTTTACTATTCCGCGCCTGATGGCAAACTCAACAAACCCTATCAGGAGCTGGCTGCTTTTGCCAAAACAAAGCTGCTCTCACCGGGCGAAGCGCAGGAACTTTGTATTTCATTCCCGATCGCGCAGATGGCATCCTATTGCGAAAACTGCGCGGCCTGGGTTTTAGAAGCCGGAGACTACCTGATCCGTGTGGGCAATGCGAGCGACAATACCGAGATCGCAGCGGCGGTCACGCTTGCAGAGAAGGTAAAGACGGAAGTCTTAAAGAACCTGTTTGCGGATGCCGATCCCAAGCTTAGCGGACCGGACAGGATGACGGGTGAGAATACGGACTGCGCAAAACGCAGGGCAGAAGATGCAAAGAAAGCCGGTACGACGTGGACGATCGATCCGGGCAGGATCATAAGCAAAGAGGTTTCCTATTCACCGCTTCCGCGCCGTGAACTGACAGACCGGTTCTCCGAAAAACTTACGGTAGATGATATCAGATCCGGCAAATGTAAGATCGAAGACCTTGTGGCGCAGCTTAGCATAGAGGAACTTGCGGACCTTTGCATCGGCAGCATGAGAGGCGGCGTTGCTTCCGTGATCGGCGAAGCATCGATGGTGGTTCCCGGTGCAGCGGGCGATTCCTCGGCCAACCTGTTTGAGGAAAGAGGCATCAGAAATCTGATCCTTGCAGACGGTCCCGCGGGACTGCGCCTGACACCGCATTTCAGGACCGACCTTGACGGCAAACTGCTAAAAGGCGGCGAGACCTTTGGCGATACGACGGAAGCCTTCCCGGAAATGGAAGAGGGCACTTACGTGGATTACTATCAGTACTGCACGGCGATCCCGATCGGCTGGGCGCTTGCGATGGCCTGGAATGCCGAACTCCTCGAGCAGACGGGTTCCATGGTCGGTAAGGAGATGCAGCAGTTCGGCGTGGACCTGTGGCTGGCACCTGCCATGAACATCCACAGGAATCCGCTTTGCGGCCGTAACTTTGAGTACTATTCAGAAGATCCTTACGTATCCGGTATTGCTGCCGCTTCGATCACAAAGGGCGTGCAGTCCCATGCGGGACGCGGCACGACGATCAAGCACTATGCCGCAAACAACCAGGAAAATAACAGAAACTATACGAATTCCCATATCAGTGAGCGTGCGTTAAGGGAGATCTACTTAAAGGGCTTTGAGATCTGCGTCAGGGAGTCGCAGCCCTTATCCGTCATGACCAGTTACAACCTGATCAACGGCACGCATGCGGCCTGTAATTACGACCTGATCCAGGGGGCGCTGCGTGACGAGTGGGGATTTGACGGCGTTGTGATGACCGACTGGTTCGCGTCCAAGGATATGCCGGAGATCTCCATGCCATCCGACATCTATCCGTGCTCATCGCCTGTTGGCTGTATCTATGCGGGCAATGACCTGCAGATGCCGGGCGGACAGGATCTTGTGGATGAGATCGCAGCCTGCGCGAACGGGCGGCCCGTACCTGCTGATCCGAAACGGCCTTCACCGGGTGATTTTGCCTGCTCGAAAGCGGATCTGCAGTTCTGCGTCTGCAACCTGCTCAAAGTGGCGTTGAAAATGCAGTAAGCGGCAGCGGATCGCGGAAGACTGATTTACATAATTACAAAAATCCCCTTGTTATTTAAACAAAAGTAGGTTATAATGTAATAAATTTGTAACAATCAGACGCAAGGGGGTTGCTATGGACCAAAAGGAAGCAAGTACGCATACCACATACTTTGGCTTCTCTATGGGAAAGTTTTCCGGAGATTTTAACAAGCTTGAAGTGACGATCGGACTTTCGGACTGCAAGGGGAAATATCTGGTCCGGGAGAAGCTCGTTGATACGGTTCCTCTGACCAGGGATGACTGCGTGAAGTTTCTGAACAAAGTTTACGCAAGCGGCATCCTGGACTGGAATGAGGATTACCGCGGGGCGACGCAGGATCCGAACGGCCGCAGCTGGGGCGTGGAGATCCGGTTTGACAACGGCGAGGAAGTCTACAAGGGCGGATGCGATCTGTATCCGGATTCCTGGCGCAAGTTCTTAAAGGCTGTCAATGCGTTGAAACTGCCCGATATCAAATGATCATACGGAGATAATCTTTATGTGGCGAGCACTTTTTCTGGTTTTGTATCTGGCCGTTTCGGCCGTTCATTTATACGGTTGTCTGAAGAAGGATCAGACAGTCCGCAACATCACAAAACCGCTTTTGATGCCGCTGCTGGCAGGTTTCTATATATTCGCCGCACCAAGCATTGAATGGATGGTGGTATTGCTCATCGCAACGAGCTGGCTGGGCGATCTGCTGCTGATGTTAAAAGGCATGAAGTGGTTCATCACGGGCGGCGTCAGTTTTCTTGGCACACATGTTCTGCTGGTGATCCTGTATCTGCGTAACATCAGCTTTAGCTACGAGGGATTGATCGTAGCCCTGCTCTACATCCTGATGGGAGCCGGACTCCTGCGGACGGAACAGAAGTGGCTGAAACGCTACATGCCGAAACCTACCATCTGGATGATGATCGCCTATCTTGCGGGCAACATCACCATGAACCTGTTTGCGGCGCTGCAGGCGGTATCAAGTTTAAACGGCGGAAGCGTTTTGATCCTGCTCGGAGCACTGCTGTTTTTGGCATCGGATTCGCTGCTGTTCATGGTCAGGTTTGATAAGAAGTTACCGTTTTACGGTCAGCATTTTAACGTGATGCTGACATATACATTGGCAAAACTGCTGATCGTTTTAGGTTTCGTGTTCGGCTGAAAAGCCGGATTTAAGTTACAGGGTTTTACGCGTTGAGGGGCGCGAAAAGATCGTGTTTCATCTGTCTTGAATACGATCGACAAGGGGTGTATTTATGGAGCAATACGATTACTACGAGGATGAGATTCAGGAACGGATCCGCGAGCAGCGGCGCAGGGCGAGGACACTGGAAGCGCGAAAGCGCAGAAGGTTCAAACGCAGGATGCGCTGGCTCTTTACGAGGATCGTTCCTTTTTGTTTGGTCTGTCTGCTGTTGCTGACGGGGATCGGTTTCGGCGTCCGCGGCATCGTTCT
>JAGCXZ010000131.1 GCA_017961065.1 Lachnospiraceae bacterium | reverse complement strand
TTCACTATGGCATCGACATGCATTTTGGTTATGTCATTTCTGACGATACTGAAAGGCATACGACCCCTCTTCCCCTCAATCTTCTCCCAAAAGATGTACCGTTATATAATCATGCCCTGTCGCCGGCAGATACTTTTCCACCACATCGGCAGTCTTTAATTTCAGGCTCGATGTGCATACGCAGGGATGGCATCCCAGATACTCGTCCTTTAACACATCTTCATCGATCAGCAGCTGCACCGCATGATCCTTATCGTTCATCAGTCCCATGATACTGACGGCGCCCGGCTCAATATCCAGATATTTCAGCATATCCTCCGGATCCGCAAACGACAGCCTGGCCGAATTGATCTGGGATGAGAGTTCCTTGGTCTTGAATTTCTTGTCGCCCGGCATCATCAGCAGATAGAAACTGGTCTTCTGCCGGTTGCACAGGAACAGATTCTTGCAGATGATCACGCCGAGCACGGCATCTATCTCGTTGCAGGCCTCCATGTTGTTGGCAGCTTCGTGATCTGTCCTCTGATATTCCAGTCCCAGTTTATCGAGAAAATCATACGTCCTTACTTCTCTCTCAAGCCTGCCTTCCGTATTTTCCGGCCTTCCGTTATAAAGCTCCATTGCACTAAACCTTCTTTGTCTCACTGATCATTTTATAAAAATCAACCGCGTCCTTTAATTCATCCTCGTCCGGGTGCCCTTTCTGAATCCCGCCGACCAGTTTGAACGGCCCGTATGTATCAAATCCCCTGCACTGGAATCTGCCGAGCTCATTGCACTGCTTTCCGGCAGCAATCTCCGCGATCGAATTGAAATTGCCTTTTCTGGGATTTCCTGCGGTTGCGATATAGAACACGTTTTTCTGATCCGGCAGACAGTTCTTGGCGATTTCAAGCACCTGTGCCGAAAACCTGGAATAGAAGATACCCGAAGCAAAGCCGATCAGGTCATATTCCGTCAGGTCTTTTTCATGGATCTTGGTCGCATCGACAGTTTCGATCTCAAATTCATTTGCTATGGCATCCACCACTTTCTTTGTGTTTCCGTGATGTGTGGATGCATAGATCAGTACTGCTTTTCCCATATATTGTTCTCCCAACGTAAATTATCCACTAAATATGCTTTTTTTGCAAGTCCTGTGGCGCATTCTGCCACTGATATTTCCCAAGGTCCACCCGGTCGTTAACTACCTCGATCCCTTCTACCCTGAGGCGCTCTGCCTGAATGCCCGGACCGCCGAATGCAAACGCGCCAGCCAGCTCTCCTTTTGCGTTCACGACACGGAAGCACGGGATATGCTCCGGATCCGGATTCTTATGCAGCGCGTTTCCGACTGCGCGCGCCATTTTCCTGTCTCCGGCAGCCTCCGCGACCTGTGCGTATGTTGCCACATGGCCGTACGGGATCTTTTTGACCGCTTCATAGATCCGCTTCGAAGGGCTGTCCGATATCAGATCATAGCTTTCGGCGATCATCAGCTTCACATCCTTATCCGGAATGCTTCCGTCCAGTATGATCGTATTCCAATGGTCTTTGTTCTGATGGTATCCCGGTAATACGGACGGATAGATGTCGCGCCAGAAAAAAGCCTTTTCCGGGTCGACTTTCACATTGAGATTGATATACCCGTCTTTTTCATATGTCCAGAGAAATGCCTTTTTATTTCCCTTATACCTGATCAGCTGCCAGTTCTCGTCATGGAACGGGGCATCCTGATATGTATCGGGGAAAGACAATCCGTATGCCAATGCCTGTTTTCTAGTTTTCATCCTTTTTTCCTGCCAGGATCTTCACAATTGCCACGACATCCTTATGCTTCAGATCTCTGGGTTCGAATTTTACGGTGCTATATACAAGCTGCATCACAAGGCCTGCGCCAAACGTACTGATCAGCGTTCCGATCCCGACGGGGCCGCCGAGCAGATAGCCGATCAGCAGCACCACGGCCCAGAGTATGACCTCCACAATGCCGATGGGGATCTTCGGCATGCGCTTTCCAAGACCGACTAACAGAGCATCTCTTGGTCCGCAGCATTGCTGCGCGCTCATGTAGATCCACATGCCAAGCGCCATAAAGACAAATCCGATAAGCATGGAACCTATCCCGATCCACAGGTTGTGATTTTCAGGAAACGGATTCAGATAATTGAAGGTCTGTACGATGTTTCCCGTAAGCACCGCGTCAATGATCGTTCCGAACCCGATCCTTTCTTTTAAGAGCATATCGATCAGAAGAATGCTGACAGCCATCAGCGTCATGGAAATGCCGTAGTTGAACGGCGTGTGCTTTGCGATACCCATCCCCAGGCAGTCCCAGGGCGCAAGCCCGATATTTGCATAAATGGTCAGATGTACGCCGAAGGAAAAAACGATCAGTCCGGCGACGATCCTGACCCATTCCAGAAAAACTCTCTTTCTCATCTTACCTTTCTTTCTCAGTTACCCCTTTCCGGGATATGGTCAATCCGATTCCCAGTAATACCGGGAAAATAATGGCCGCACCGATCCCGGCTCTCATATTTCCGTTCAGCGCAGACATGATCGCGCCGGCCATGGTCGGACCGCCCGAGCATCCCAGGTCACCGGCCAGTGCCAGCAGTGCAAACATGAGCGTACTTCCGTTTTTGATCCCGGCCGCGGCAATACTGAAAGTCCCGGGCCAGAAGATCCCTACCGCAAATCCGGTGAGTCCGCACCCAAGCAAAGTGATCACCGGATCCTTAACCACGATGATCACAACATAGGACAGCACGCAAAGTGCCACGGAAGCATACATGAACTTTCTTAAATCCAGTTTGTGTCCCTTCATGCCGTAGATCGTCCTGGAGGTACCCATGCAGATCGCAAAGAGCATCGGTCCGAGCAGATCACCCATCTGCTTGGATACGCCCAGCCCTTTTTCCGCAAATGCCGCAGCCCACTGGCTGACAGCCTGCTCGGAGGCGCCGGCACAGAGCATCATGAGCATCATGACCCAGAACAGCTTCTGCGTAAACAATGCCTTGAATCCGGATCCGCCCTGATCGGACGAACCTTCAAGTCTTGCGATCGGTACAAATGTGAACAGGATAAGATCGATCAGCGGAACGATGCACCATAAAAAGGCCAGGATCCGCCAGTTGGATATGCCTGCAAACTTAAAGAACAGCGTGCTGAAAAGCACGACCGCCACGTGGCCCCAGCAATAGAACGAGTGCAGCAGACTCATTGCCGCCTCCTTGTTTTTGGTCGGACACGCTTCCACGATCGGGCTTACCAGAACCTCCTGCAGACCGCCGCCTATGGCATAGATGCCAACAGCGATCAGGATCCCTGCAAACGGGCTGCCAAGCAGACCCGGCAGAACGGCCAGAAGGATCAGGCCGATGATCACGCACGCGTTGGATATCAACATGGAAGCCCTGTACCCGATCCTCTCGATCACGGGTGTCGAGCCAAGATCAACTGCCAGCTGGATGATAAAGTTGATGGTGATGAATAACGTAATCTGCGACAGCGGGATCTCAAATTCATTCTGCATCTGAATGAACAGCAACGGCAGGAAATTATTCACAATCGCCTGCACCACATACCCGAGAAACGCTGCCTTGATCGTCAGTTCGTACTTTTTTTCTTTCATTTGCTCATTATCCTGTGATTGCTTTCTTATGATTGTAATACCGGATAATGATTATTTCAAACACATATGCATATTTACTTCAGCATGGACACGATCCACGCCGGATCGGGCGCCTTCATCTTCTTATCCGTTGCCATCTCTTCCATGATGCCCTGAACAGAGGCCCAGAAACACCGTGACATCAGGACCGCATCGCCCTCATGAAAGAGCTTCTGTTTCTGTCCTGCTTTGATCAGTTCCGCCGTAGACGCAACGGTCCCGATCTGCATCGCGATCTCTCGGGCTTCTTCCGGCATTCCCGCACGCCTTGCCTGGCCCATCAGCACAAACATCTGAAAGACCCAGGGCTGCTCTTTTGCATACGAAAACATCTGACGCAGGAATTCTGTCAGGTGCACATCCGGCGCCACTTCCCCTTTGTAAGCGGCTGCTTTGGTGCCCTCTGCGCCCATCCGGACCAGTTCCTTTAAGAGTTCTTCCTTGGATTCAAAATAATGGAACATCAGTCCCGTGCTCATGGGGACAGCCGCCGCGATATCGGTGATCTTGGTGTCGTAATAGCCGCGCTCCACAAAGAGTCTGAGCGCCGTCATGAGGATCGCTTTTTTTCTTTCTTCCTTCTGCTCTTTTCTTGTCATATATTGATGTTCCTTTTCTTGTTTTTCAGGATCCGCTGGATCGCGAATTTACCGCTGGCAACCGCAACCGGCAGACCGCCCGGCGCATTGGTCCACTGTCCCGCAAGATAGAGATTGTCGATCCCTTTGAGTTTTCCTTTCATCCGCAGCGGCTTTACGGCCGGTACCGTGATGAAGCTCATATAACTTCCGCAGAATGCCCCGCAATATCTTTCATAGGTAAGCGGCGTCCAGCAGTCAAGGAAATCCCTCTCTCCTTCCAGTTCCGGGAAACTCTTAAGTATTCGTTT
>JAGCXZ010000130.1 GCA_017961065.1 Lachnospiraceae bacterium | reverse complement strand
TAAGGGAAGTATCCTGATTGACGGAACAGACATAAGAGATCTGAAGAGAGGAAGCCTGCGCGAGAACTTTGGTATGGTGCTTCAGGAAACATGGCTAAGAAGCGGGACCATAAGAGATAATATCACTCTCGGAAGAGAGGGCTTTACCGATGAACAGATAATAGAAGCTGCCAAGGCTGCCCATGCCCACAGCTATATAAAAAGGCTTCCTGACGGTTATGATACGGTGATCACTGAAAATGGAGGAAATCTCTCCCAGGGACAGAAACAGCTTCTTTGTATTACACGTGTAATGCTGGATATTCCGCCAATGCTAATACTTGATGAAGATACATCCTCAATTGATACCAGAACCGAGATCAGGATCCAGAAGGCCTTCAACAAGATGATGAACGGCAGAACCAGCTTTATTGTTGCTCACAGGCTCTCAACCATTCGCGAGGCAGACCTTATCCTTGTCATGAAGGAAGGCCGTATTATCGAGCAGGGAATCCATTTCGAGCTTGTTGCCAAGAGGGGCTTTTATTATGAGCTTTACACGAGCCAGTTTGGGTGATAAATTAGTATTCACTCATTTAGTTAGTGAAAGGAAATGTGTTTATGAGAAACCCTGATATATCCGGGGCTTATGATGAGCAGCGCTGCAAAGACATAGAGCGCAGCATCATCAAGAAATACCGAACAGAGATATGGTGCAAGTTTACAAAGGCCATAAATACTTATAAACTAATAAGTGACGGCGACAAGATAGCTGTATGTATATCCGGAGGCAAGGATTCCATGCTGATGGCCAAGCTTTTCCAGGAGATACTTCGTCATGGGAAAAAGAATTTTGAAGTTGTTTTTCTTGTAATGAATCCGGGATACAACAAGCTAAACTACGACCTGATCATGACCAATGCCACAATAATGGGTATTCCGGTACAGGTTTTTGAATCGGATATTTTTGATGTAACAAGCAGCTTGGTAGAAGGTTCGCCCTGTTATCTGTGCGCCAGAATGCGCCGGGGCGCCCTTTATGCGAAGGCAAAGGAACTGGGGTGCAATAAGATCGCTCTGGGGCATCATTACGATGATGTGATCGAGACCATCCTGATGGCGATGCTGCACGGAGGACAGATTCAGACCATGATGCCCAAGCTTCACAGTACGAACTTTGTAGGAATGGAACTGATCCGTCCGCTGTACCTGATCCGGGAAAGAGACATTATCGCCTTCAGAGATTACTGCGGCCTGCATTTTCTTCAGTGCGCGTGTCACTTTACGGACACCTGTACGACCTGTCACGAAGACGGGACAACGTCGTCCAAACGTCTGGAGACCAAGAAACTGATCGCCATGCTGAAAAAGGATAATCCGTATATCGAGTCCAATATTTTCAACAGTGTCGCAAACGTGAACGTCGATACGGTGATCGCCTATAAGAAGCACGGGATCCGTCACCATTTCCTGGATGAGTACTGACCCTGCTATCAGGATTATATTGACGGAAAACGCGAGATCAGAGAGATCAACGCGGAATATATGAAAGAATACCGCCAGGAGAGAACCATACAATAAGAACACATGCAAAGACCAATGGAACGGTGAAAAAAGTTTTCAAAAACCTATTGACATACTAGGGCTATAGGCGTAATATATGCAAACATAAGGAACCTGATCGGTTCAGAGCGGTCGGTGTTCTAAAGACAGAGGAAAGGAGATACGTCAAAATGAGAACAAAAAACACCATAGATGAGATGTGTTGTATGTGTTGTCGAATGCTTAGCTCCCAGGCAAGTAATATGACCGGGTGTTTGGCTCATTTGTCATGTGCCCGAAAAAACTGATCTGTCTTGTGCGATCCAGTCTGTCATTGCCCGGGAGTTCCAACCGGGCATTATTTCTGCCCGAGACTATATTTGACAAAGTATACAACCGATCGGGGCCAACAGGATGAGATGAGATCCCCGGTTTTCAGAAATCAGAAAAAGAAAAGAGGAGAAAAAGAATTATGAAAAAGAGGACATTGTTTACAAAACTGGTTGCCGGTATTGCAACCGTAACACTTGCACTTGGTGCATTAACAGGATGCGCGGCATCTGCCGGCGGAGCTTCGGCAGAGCCTGCAGAAGCAGCTCCTGCAGCTGACGAAGATAAGGTCTACAGAACGCTTGATGAGATCAAAGCAGACGGAACGATCAATATCGGTGTTTTTTCCGATAAGAACCCGTTCGGATATGTGGATGAGAATGGTGAGTATCAGGGCTATGATGTTTATTTTGCGGAGCGGATCGGTCAGGATCTCGGCGTAAAGATCAATTACGTATCGACGGAAGCGGCCAGCAGAGTTGAGTATCTTGAAACCGGAAAGGTCGATATTGTACTCGCGAACTTTACCGTGACCGAGGAAAGGGCAGAGAAGGTTGATTTTGCGCTTCCTTACATGAACGTTGCCCTTGGCGTTGTATCACATGAAGATCATGTGATCGAGGATCTGTCCCAGGTAGGCACTGATGAGCAGATCATCGTTATCTCGGGAACGACCGCAGAGACTTATCTTGAGAAGAATCATCCGGACATTAAACTGCAGAAATTTGATACATACGCGACAGCCAAAACTTCCTTCGAAAACGGTACCGGTGTTGCATGGGCAAACGATAATACGGAAGTGATCGCATATTCCCTGGAAAACGAGGGTTATGTTGTGGGCATTCCTTCGCTGGGCAGTCAGGATACGATCGCTCCCGCGGTTTCAAAGGGTAATGCTACACTTCTTGACTGGATCAATGAAGAGATCAAGGCTCTCGGCAACGAGAATTTCTTCCATGCAGACTATGAAGCAACGCTTCTTGACACATACGGAAAAGATTATGAAGACACCCTGGTCGTGGAAGGCGGGGTGACAGCAGGCGGAACAGAAGAAGCAGCTGCAGAAGCGGCAGCAGATGACTTGGATATCCCTGACGGAAACGGTGAAACGATCAAGATCGCTGCGTCTACAACCCCTCATGCGGAGATCCTTGCCAAGGCAGCGGAAATTCTTGAAAATCACGGATATAAGCTTGATGTTGTTGAATTTGAAGATTATGTTCAGCCAAACCTTGTAGTAGAATCGGGCGAGTTCGACGCGAACTACTTCCAGCATATTCCGTATCTTGACAGCTTTAACGAAGAGCAGGGCACACATCTTGTAAATGCAGGCGGCATTCATTACGAGCCGTTCGGTATTTACCCCGGCAAGAAGACGGATCTTAAGGATATCGCTGACGGAGATTCGATCGCGGTACCTAACGATACAACGAACGAGGCAAGAGCCCTGCTGCTTCTGCAGGATAACGGACTGCTGAAGTTAAAGGATGGTGTCGGCCTTACGGCTACGGTGAATGACATTGTGGAGAATCCCAATAATATCAAGTTCGTGGAACTGGAAGCCGCACAGGTGGCAAGAGTTGTTGACGAGGTCGAGTTTGTTGTGTTAAACGGCAACTACGCGCTTGAAGCGGGTTACTCTGTCGGACAGGACTCCGTTGCATATGAGGCAAGCGATTCCGTTGCGGCAAAGACATATGTGAACATTATCGCCGTTAAGGAAGGCAATGAGTCTTTGGACAAGATCCGGGCACTTGTAACGGCGCTCAGAAGCGATGAGATCAAAAAGTTTATTGAGGACACCTATGACGGGGCGGTTGTCTTCTTCGAGTAGACAGAAAAATAAAATCATGGGAGGGCCTTTCCGGTCCTCCCTTTACGGTTGAAGAAATATGAGTGAAATTGAGATCAAAAATCTGACGAAAAGATTTGAGGTAAAAGGACTGACCGTAACGGCGCTCGATAATATCAGTCTGTCTATTGACAAGGGAGATATTTTCGGGATCATCGGCATGTCCGGAGCAGGGAAAAGCACACTGGTGCGTTCGATCAATTTTCTGGAGAGACCGACAGACGGACAGATTTTTATTGACGGAGTGGATCTGGCAACCCTTTCCGATAAGGAACTTCGCAGAAAAAGAAGCGAGATCGGAATGATATTTCAAAACTTCAATCTGCTTGAGCAGAAATCGTCCATCGACAACGTCTGTTTTCCGCTTCAGCTGGCCGGTAAGAAAAGAAAAGAGGCACTGAAAAAAGCAAGAGAGCTGCTTGCTACCGTCAACTTAAGTGAAAAGGAAAAAGTATTTCCGTCACAGCTTTCCGGAGGGCCAAAGCAGCGGGTGGCGATCGCACGGGCTCTGGCGACCACTCCCATGATCCTGCTTTGCGATGAGGCAACGAGCGCGCTGGATCCGCAGACAACCGAATCCATACTGAGCCTGCTCAAGGAGATCAATGAAAAATTCCATATTACCATAGTGATCATCACGCACCAGATGTCTGTTGTGACCCAGATCTGTAAAAAGGTCGCGATCATTGATAACGGAGTGCTTGTTGAACAGGGTACGGTTGATGAGGTGTTTGAATCCCCCAAAACAGATGCCGCCAAGGAACTGATTTTAGACAGGAAGGTCCGGTATCTCCCTGTTGAATCACTGGATTCGGCAAGAAAGATACGTATCGTATTTCATGAAAACTCATCCTATGAACCGGTGATCGCCAATCTGATCCTCCGGTTCCAGACGCCGGTGAATATCCTCAGGGCCGATACGCGCAATGTCGGAGGAAAGGCAAGAGGAGAGATGATACTGGGACTTCCGGAATCGGAAACCCTTCAGGAGGAGATCATAAACAGTCTCAGAGAGACCGGACTGACTGTTTCGGAGGTGGAAGAAGATGTTTGATGAAAAGACGGTTGAAATGATACTGATCGGTATCAAGGATACATTGTACATGACGCTCGTTTCAACATTTTTCGGTTATGTGATCGGGCTTCCGTTTGGGATCGTATTAAATGTAACGCGTAAGGATGGTCTTCACCCGAACAGGATCATCTACGGTATCGGTGATTTTATCTGTAATATCGTCAGAAGCATACCGTTTCTTATCCTGCTGATCCTGCTCATCCCGTTCACAAGAACTGTGGTCGGACAGAGCTACGGATCAACCGCAACGATCGTGCCGCTTGTCATCTGTGCAGCGCCTTATATTGCAAGAGTGGTCGAGTCCTCCCTGAATGAAGTGGATGCAGGCGTTATTGAGGCTGCAAGAGCAATGGGGGCGAGCAATCTGCAGATCGTGTTCAGGGTGCTTCTTGTAGAATCCAAAGTATCACTGTTTACAGGCGTTACAATCACCACGGGTCTTTTGCTGGGGTACTCGGCAATGTCCGGAACGGTAGGCGGCGGAGGTCTCGGAGATATCGCCGTACGCTACGGTTATTACAGGTGGCAGGCAGATATCATGATCATTACGGTATTACTGCTGATACTGATCTTCCAGATCATACAGAACATCGGGACGCGATTTTCCGCACATATAGACCACAGGAAGCGGTAGACAAAACATGAACAGAGAAGTGCTTCAGTCCTATCTCCCATTATTCTTGGATGCATTCCTCCTGACCGTCAGGATCGGGTGGTTTGGTATCGCTTTGTCCTTTCTGATCGGATTTGTCTGTGCCTTTATCCGTTATTTTAAAATACCGGTTCTTTCGGCAATCGTGAAATGCTATGTGGAACTCTTTCGAAACACACCGTTGCTCGTGCAGCTGTTCTTTTTATACTACGGGCTGCCGGTGATCGGGATCAGAATACCCGCGGAGGTTTGCGGCGTGATCGGTCTCGGACTGCTCGGCGGAAGCTATATGACGGAGAGTTTCAGAAGCGGACTTGAGGCGATACCGTATATACAGACCGAAAGTGCGTTGAGTCTCGGAATGACAAAGACAGGGATCTTTTTGCACGTTGTGCTGCCGCAGGCCATATCGATCAGTGTTCCGGCGATCGTCGCAAACGTGATCTTCCTGCTGAAAGAGACAAGCGTTTTTTCCGCGATCAGTCTGATGGATCTGATGTTTACGGCAAAGGATCTGATCGGGCTGTATTACAACACTACGGAAAGCCTGGTGCTGCTTGTGCTGTTTTATATCGTGATGCTGCTTCCGGTATCGTTTGCGGGAAGCTATTTCGAGAAGAAAGTACGATTTAAGATGTTTGGAGACTGACATATGGGATTTGAAGTGCTGTTTAAAGGGAAAAACATGCTTCGGCTTCTGGAGGGGGTCGGTGTGGCGATGAAGATCAGTATCATCTCCGTGATCATCAGTATTCTGCTCGGGATCGTGATCGGAATGCTTGCGACCCTTAAGAAACCTGTGATCAACGTGATCACCAGAGTATATCTTGAGATCGTAAGGATCATGCCGCAGATGGTATTGCTGTTTATCGTCTTTTTCGGTATCACGAAACTTACTGGCCTGAACCTGTCTGCGGAAAAATCATCAATCATCGTTTTTTCGTTCTGGGGAACGGCGGAAATGGCAGATCTTGTAAGAAGCAGTATGATCAGTATTCCCGTTATTCAGTATGAGAGCAGTGCCGCACTCGGCATGTCCAAACTGCAAACTTATATATATGTCATTATCCCGCAGATAGTCAGA
Organism: Lachnospiraceae bacterium; assembly: GCA_017961065.1. Taxonomy (GTDB): domain Bacteria; phylum Bacillota; class Clostridia; order Lachnospirales; family Lachnospiraceae; genus UBA2868. The sequence goes on along the minus strand of JAGCXZ010000130.1, from coordinate 4,958 downwards.
AGGCTGATCCCGCTTTCGATCAATCTGATCACCAGAATGATCAAGACAACCAGTCTGATCATGATGATCGGTATCGTTGAGATCTTGAAAGTAGGACAGCAGATCATCGAGGCAAATCGTAAAAGCTCGCCAAATGCGGCCTTTGGGATATTTGCGACGGTCTTTTTGCTTTATTTTCTCGCATGCTGGCCGATAAGCTGTCTGGCAGGATATCTGGAAAAGAAATGGGAGAACTGATATGAGTGATTTACTTCGTGTGGAGCATCTGAAAAAGAGTTTTGATGATTTTACGGTATTGGATGATATCAACCTGTCCGTGAAACAGGGTGAGGCCGTGGTCATAGTCGGCCCGAGCGGATGCGGGAAAAGCACGTTCCTTCGATGTATCAACGGCCTTGAGGAGATACAGGAGGGACGGGTATGGCTCGATGATGAAGTCATAAACCCGACAGATCGGGGCACTATGAAGCACCGCGAGCGGATCGGAATGGTTTTTCAGAGTTACGATCTGTTTCCGCATAAGACGATACTGGAAAACGCCACGCTTGCCCCGCTTAAGGTCTTAAAAAGAAAGAAAGCCGAGGCAGAGGCGGAAGCGTTGGAACTGCTTGACAGAGTGGGACTCGCGTCCAGAAAGGACAGCTACCCGAGAATGCTCTCGGGCGGTCAGAAACAAAGAGTCGCGATCGTCAGGGCGCTTATGATGCATCCGGAGATCCTGCTGTTTGATGAGGTAACGGCCGCACTTGATCCGGAGATGGTAAGGGAAGTCCTCGATGTGATCCTTGACCTGGCGAAACAGAAAAGGACCATGCTCATAGTCACGCATGAGATGGCTTTTGCAAAGGCGATCGCGGACAGGGTCATTTTTCTGGACGGCGGTCAGGTGATAGAGGATGCCGGTCCGAAACAGTTTTTTGAATCACCCAGAACAGAACGTGCCCGTAAATTTCTCAGTACCTTTGAATACTAAATCCCGAGCAGGAAGAAGGATACGAGGATTTACGGCCGAAGGATAAAACAATGCATGAATCCCGGGCGTTTTGCCCGGGTTCTTTATATCCGGCGTCCGGCGTGATAAAATCATCTCATGATCGGAAGAAAGGAAGGAAGCATGAAACGAATAAAATCTTTGATCAGCATTTTGCTTATTTTAGGTATGACGGCTGTTTTAGCGGGATGCACTGTTTCGCTGGACGGTCATTCCGCCACTGCCCGGGGAACGGATCAAACGGATCATGAGGAGCTTTCGGATTCGCCCGAGTGGATCGGCAAGCTGGACGCTGCAAAGAATGCAGAGCAGTTGTTTGTGGCGGCGGGAGTCGGAGATACCACGGTCTACGTATCGATGCATCAGAAAGATCAAAACGGGAACTGGAAGGAGATCATGACCACTCCCGGATATATGGGAAAGAACGGGCTTGGCAAGACCAAAGAAGGGGATGGCAAAACACCGGTCGGCGTATTCCGGTTCACGAAAGCTTTCGGAATAGCCGATGATCCCGGATGCAGCATGCCGTATCAGAAAGTTACGGAAGATGATTACTGGTCAAGCGATAAACGTGAAGGCTTTCATTATAACGAAATGGTGAGCATAAAAGATTTCCCGGATCTTGACACCGATGATTCCGAACACATCATCGACTACACGGATCACTATCAGTACTGCCTGAACATTGGTTATAACGAGGAAGGTGAGCCCGGAAAAGGCTCGGGTATCTTCCTGCACTGTTTCGGCCCGAGTAAGCCGTATACCCGCGGATGCATTACTCTTCCGAAGGAACAGATGCGAAAAGTCATGCAGAATGTGGACAAGGACTGCGTTGTCGTGATAGATCATCTGAAAAACCTGAACCCTGACCTGTACAAAGAATGGGGACTTGGTGATACAGCATCTGCAGCCGGACTTGAATACTGGAGTGAAGACTCCGTAGCGGCAGCGTCCATAAGGGACTATGTGGCGCGGGTTACGGATCTATGATGTTCATTCACAGGGCGCTCCATGATGATACCTATGATGCCCCCGATGATATGAGAGCGTTTGCACAGGCGCTTGAAGCAGGCGTATATGACGGGAATAAGCCCGATGATCATGAAAGACTCCACGCGAAATATGCAGGAGAAGCCTATGCCGGAATGACACCGGACGAGCTTAGGGACTACACGCGTAAATTCATGGAATCAGAAGCTGACGGATTCAAGAACCTGACAAGAGGAGATGCGTTCTACAAGCCGATGGTTTCGCTTGTTGAGTATCTGAAGGCGAATGATTTTACCGTATATATCGTAAGCGGATCTGACAGAACGGTCGTGCGGGAGCTGGTTAAAGATAAGCTTGGGGTCCCCGAGAACAGAGTGATCGGGATGAGCTATACGATGGTCGCTGACCATCAGGACGGTACAGACGGTCTTGAGTACATTTATACGAAGGATGATGACGTGATCCTCGGCGGTGATCTGATCATCAAGACGATCAAGATGAACAAGGTGAGCGCCATTGCGGAAGAGATCGGAAAGGTTCCGGTCCTTTCGTTCGGAAACACAGCAGGCGACCAGTCGATGGCGCAGTACACGGTCAACAACGACCGGTATGAGACCAAAGCATATATGCTTATGTGCGATGATCTCATAAGAGAGCACGGCAACATGGAAAAAGCCGATGAAATGAAGCAGATGTGCGAAGAATGCGGCTTCGAGCCGATTTCCATGCGGGATGATTTTGCCACTATTTACGGTGATGACGTAGAAGTGGTCGACTATGAAGAATTGGAAGTGGAAGAAGCACTCGAGCCTGCGGCTTGATGAGACCCGCCAACAGATTATTCGTATGCATCTATCGGGAGAGGGTCATGTATGGCTCTCCCATCAGCAGATGCTCATAGCCTTCGCCGGAGCTGTTTTGAATTTAAAGCGGTCGGTTATTTTATGGATTCAAAGAACTCAAGGATAAGTGAATTCGTATCGATTTCATGTAAGGCAGGAGTGGGCCAGACGTGGGCGCCGTCCTTAACGAACAGGTCCCATACCCTCTTGACAAATTGGTTTATATGATGTAAATCTATGTTGGTAACGGTTAGCAATAACTAACCACATGGGTAACGGATTCATGATTCGGGAGGCGTGATGGGAATTATCCTTATCGTTCTGATCATATTGGTGTTGTTGTTTTTTGGCGCAAGGCGGATTTACCGCACGATAAGATATGGCGGTTCCTGCTGCGGCACCGGAGAGGGAATGGAAAAAAAGGTCCTCGTAAAGGACCGGCATAAAGCGAACTATCCGTTTCACTACAGGCTCAAAGTTGAGGGGATGGTGTGCGCGGGATGTACCAGAAAGGTAGAGAACGCGATCAATTCAGACGGTATGCTGTGGGCAAAAGCGGATCTGGAGCATAAGGAGGTGTCTGTGCGTGCGAAGAAGGAAATGAGCAGGGATGATTTCATGGACCTGCTGAAAGGCACGCCATATACCTCGTCAATTGTAATCCGAGATTCCATACCCAGTATCTCGGATGAGTAGTATAAGTTAATAGTTATAGGTGTAAGAGAGGGGGATGGATTCTCTCTTACAAACATGTGAGGCCGACTGGAAGGTTGGTCTCATTTTTGTTATGCTTTGATTTCTGGCGGCTGGAAAGGAGCTACCATGTCAAAGTTTTTATCATATGAAGATCGTTTGATCATAGCCCAGCGACTCCAGGAGAGTGCCTCCTTCGGAGAGATTGGCAAAGAACTGGGACGTGATCGCACAACCATTGCGAAGGAGGTAAAAAAGTATTCTTACGACAAGAAGAGCGGTCGTCCCGGCTATCCATATAACCCGTGTAAGTTCCGCGTTTCATGTAAGGCAAAGAAAATATGTGGATCAAGATGTACTCATGAATCGGCATACAAATGTAGCATCTGTTCCGAGTGCACCGTACACTGTCCTGATTTTGAGGAAGACATCTGTTCCGTTAAGAGTAAACCTCCCTATGTTTGCAATGGATGCAGAGAGCTTCCAAAATGTACACTCTTAAAGCGTATCTATGATCCGGCTGATGCCCATGAAATGGCTCATAAAACCATTTCTGAATCCAGAACAGGAATCCTGTCAAATGAGGATGATATAGCCAGGATCAATGGTATAATCAGTCCTTTGGTTCGCAACGGGCAGTCACTGCATCAAGTTTACCTGGATCATGTGGATGATCTGATGTGCAGTGAAAAAACACTGTACAATTACGTTGATGCTCAGCTTTTTGATATCAGAAACATTGATCTGCCCCGCAAGGTCAAGTATCGACCTCGGTACAAACAGCCTGAATTCAAGGTGGACAGAGGCTGCAGGATAGGAAGGAATTATTCCGATTTTAAAAAGTTCCTTGAGGAGAACCCTGAAACAACCATTGTCCAGATGGATACCGTGATAGGACGCGTTGGCGGTAAATGTCTGCTCACAATACATTTCGTGGAGACAAGTCTTATGCTGGCGTTCCTTCGCGAAGCAAATACATCCGGTTCTGTCATACGCATTTTCAATGCCATTGATGAAGTCCTTGGATCAAAAGCGTTTAACAGGCTTTTTCCTGTAATCCTTACGGATAACGGGAGTGAATTTTCAAATCCCAAAGAACTTGAGTATCGGGAAAAGTATCCTTATACGAGGACGAAGGTATTCTACTGCGATCCCAGTTCTCCTTATCAGAAAGGTGCCTGTGAAGTGAACCATGAGCTGATCCGTCGGATTCTTCCGAAGGGAAGCAGCTTTGATGATCTTACACAGGAAGATATCTTTCTGATGATGAACCATATCAACTCGTACAAAAGAAAAAAGCTGAACAACCGTAGCCCATACGACGCGTTCAGCTTTTATTACGGAGAAGACCTGCTTAAGAAACTCGGATGTTCGCCGGTTGCCGCAGAGAACATCGTCTTAAAGCCGAAGCTTCTCAAAAAGTAAAAGAAAACTTGCTTAAG
>JAGCXZ010000129.1 GCA_017961065.1 Lachnospiraceae bacterium | reverse complement strand
TTGAGCATAGACGAAGAGAAGAGGCTGATCGACGCGATCTGCGCCAATTCCGACCTGACCGTATTATGCACCGTCGGAAAGGATGAAGAAAAGAACCAGGAATACCTGAAGGCCGCGTCCAAATTCACGCAGAGCGGCGATCATACCGACGGACAGTTCTATAAGGGAACGGTACGCGCCGGACAGATCCTGGAAACGGATTCTTCCGTCATCATCCTCGGCGACATCAATCCGGGCGCGCAGGTCATTTCATCCGGAAACATCGTGATCCTCGGCACGCTCTATGGCGAAGCACATGCGGGTTCCGACGGAAACAGTTCATGCTTCATCGTGGCTTTGGATATGAAACCGAGTAAGATCAGGATCGGCACACTCGAGTCAACGGAACCCGTGCGCAATACGATCTGGAAGAACAAACAGGCGCCCAAGATCGCCTTTGTGGAAGAGGATGCGATTAAGACGGAAGCGATCACAACGGCGCTGCTGAATCATTTACAGGTATAGAGATGTTACAGGATTTCAAAGACTACCAATGGAAAAAGATCGATATCTATCTGGTCCTGCTTGTGATCGGCTTATCCTATTACGGCGCGCAGTTCATCAACAGCGCGCAGAGTAATTTGTGGAGCAGGCAGATGCAGGGTCTGATGCTCGGGATCGGTGCCATGATCGTCACCGCTCTGATCCCCTATAATTTTGTACTCAAATTCTACTGGCTGATCTATGCGGCCTGCATCGCGATCCTGCTTTTGGTGCGTTTTTTCGGCGATGCGGTCGGCACGGCATCCCGCTGGATCGAGATCGGCGGCATCCGTTTCCAGCCGTCCGAGATGGCCAAAATTTTATTGATTTTATTCTATGCGCAGTTTATCATGAAACATAAGGATAATCTGAATACAGTCCGCGTGATCATAGCCTGTGTGGGGCTGATCATTCCGCCGTTTTACCTGATCTTTGCACAGCCCGACCTCTCCACGAGTATCATGGTTGTCGTGATCTTCTGTGTGGTCATGTTCGTCGGCGGCGTCAGCTACAAGCTTGTTCTTGCGGCATTGCTCGTCACGGTCCCGTCGATCATTATTTTCATCAATCTGGTGATCCAGGAAGGACAGACGATCCTGACGGACTACCAGCGGAACCGTATCCTGGCGTGGCTGCAGCCTGAAAAGTACGCCATGACGGAAGCGTATCAGACATCCAATGCGATCATGGCCATCGGCTCCGGCCAGCTGACCGGAAAAGGCCTGAACAATAACATGATCGCGTCCGTGAAGAACGGAAACTTTATTTCAGAAGCGCAAACAGACTTCATATTTGCTGTCGTTGGAGAAGAGGCAGGATTTATAGGCTGTTGTGTTATATTGGGACTGCTGTTTCTGATCGTGCTCGAATGTATCATGGTAGCACGCAAGTCCAAAGACCTTGCCGGATCCATCATCGCGGGCGGCATGGCCGGACTGATCGGATTCCAGACATTTATCAACATCGGCGTGGTAACGGGACTTCTGCCCAATACCGGATTGCCGCTCCCGTTCGTCAGTTACGGTCTGACATCTCTTGTCAGTCTGCTTGCCGGGGTCGGGTTTGTGATCAATGTGAAACTGCAGACACCACGATTCTAGGGAGGTTACTATGAATATCGGACTGATCGCGCATGATTCCAAAAAGAAACTGATGCAGAATTTCTGCATTGCCTATCGTGGGATCCTTAGTAAAAATCAACTGTTTGCGACAGGTACCACCGGAAGGCTGATCGAAGAGGTCACCAACCTGTCGGTTCATAAATATCTTGCCGGCCATCTGGGCGGAGAGCAGCAGATCGGCGCACAGATCGAACACAACGAGATCGACCTCATGATCTTTTTACGTGATCCGCTGACGCCAAAATCACACGAGCCCGACGTCGGCTACACCATCAGATTATGTGATATGCATAACATTCCGCTGGCAACCAACCTTGCAACGGCGGAACTTTTGATCAAATCTTTGGACAGAGGAGATATGGAGTGGCGTGAGATGTACAAATAGTGCTAAAATTGCGATCCTGTTCCTGCTCATATTCACATTGACGGGATGCGGCAGCTCGAGTTTCCGTGTTCCTTATGATCCCGACACCACAAATCCGGCATACGGATTTGATTCCTATTGTATCGAAGGCGTTGCAAAGCCGTTTGCGCAGGATCTCTGCGTAGCGCCCGAAGACGTTGCCCTGCAGTCCGCGGACCTTTCTCTGGCCGCATCGGCGGGTTTGTTTGATATCACACATCATGAGACGCTTTTTGCAAAGAGCGTGAACCGTTCCCTGCATCCCGCATCCCTGACCAAAACCATGACGGCGTATCTTGCGCTCAAATACGGCAAGCCCGAAGATATACTGACGGCATCCGAAAATGTGAACATTGCGGAAGCCAATGCGCAGATGTGCGGATACAAGCCCGGAGACCAGCTGACGCTTGATCAGGTCCTGCACGGACTTCTGATGTATTCGGGCAATGATGCGGGTGTGATGATCGCAGAATACGTATCCGGTTCCGTGGAAGAGTTCGCGGCGCTCATGAACAAGGAAGCGAAGGCGCTTGGCGCGACGAATACCAACTTCGTCAATCCGCACGGCCTGACCGATGAAAATCACTATACGACCGTCTACGATCTCTATCTGATCTTTCAGGCGGCGCTGCAGTACGACAAGTTCCGCGAGATCATTCATACGACGGATTATACGTCCAAATACACGGATGCTTCCGGAAACGAAAAAGATATCCACTATGCGACCACGAACAACTATCTCTCGGGCGGCGTAAGAGCCCCGTCCAATGTCAGCGTGATCGGCGGAAAGACCGGAACGACCAAGGCGGCCGGGAACTGTCTGATCCTTGTTTCGAACAATGCCGCAGGTGAATCCTACATATCCGTTGTGATGAATACGGACGATAAGGATGCCCTGTACGGCCAGATGAACAATCTGCTGAAAATGATCCCTTAAATTTGCTCTTGCGGTTGTTTTTTAAGGGTAAATCTTTTATAATTTAAGTACAAATCTTTTTAGAGGAGGACACGCCTATGATACAACTGATTGTCGGGGGAAAAGGAAAAGGAAAGACGAAACATCTTCTTGACAAAGTGAATTCGGCTGTCAAAAACGCTAACGGAAATATCGTCTATCTGGATAAGAATTCCAAACATATGTATGAGCTGAAGAATAAGATCCGTCTCATCAATGTTTCAGAATATCCCTTAAGTTCCCCGGATGAATTTGTCGGTTTTATCTGCGGGATCGTTTCTCAGGACCATGATTTGGAACAGATGTACCTTGATTGTTTTCTGGTGATCGCATCCATCGAGAACCACGACGGTGTGGAGCCTGTTATACAGAAATTGGAGAAGATCAGCGAACAGTTTGATGTAGATTTCGTCATCAGCATGTCTCTGGATGAATCCGAATTATCCGATGATCTGAAGTCCAAAGTCATCGTTTCGCTTTAAGGGAATAGAGCGTTGTCAAAGGGGAGAAAACAAACTGAAAAGGTTACCAAATATCGCAAGCCCATCAATATCAATCTTGGGCTTGTGATTTTTAGTGTGCTTTTTATCTATATTGTCGTGATCATCGTTTCGTATTTCCGTTCGGAGCATATCACGCCCTATGAAGTATCCGTCGGCTCCCTGGCCGTGAACAATACCTATGAAGGTATCGTATTGCGGGAAGAAAGAGTCGTTGAATCCCCTTATTCCGGCTATGTGAATTATTACGCAAGAGAGAGCGAGAAAGTCAACAACGGCGCCATGATCTTCACGGTCGATTCCACCGGTAAGCTTTCGGATCTGATCAAGGATTCCGAAGGAAGCGGTACTTTATCGGATGAGGACATGGCAGAGATCCGTAACGACATCTCCGATTTCGGAAGCAGTTTTGATCCGCATCATTTTAAAACCACCTATGAATTCAAATACAGCATCGAAGGCACGGCTTTAAAGCTGGCCAACTATAAGATGCTCTCCAACATCGAATCGCTTTTCAGTGCCAGCTATTCGGATTCGATCGATTTCGGCTATGCGCCCTGCGCGGGGATCCTTGTATATTCCACGGACGGATATGAAGGACTGAAGCCTGAGGATATGACCGAAGATCTGATGAAGCACGAGGAATATGAGAAGAAGCAGTTCCACAGCAACGATCTGATCGCGGAAGGAGATCCGGCCTATAAACTGGTCACCAGCGAAAACTGGTACATCATGATCGAGATCGATGAGGCAAAGGCGCAGGAACTGGCCGAAGAAGACTATATGAACGTCCGTTTCCTCAAGAATAACGACACTTCCTGGGCCAAGGTTTCCGTACTCAGGCAGAACGGAACCATCTATGCGCTGCTTGAGTTCAACAACTCCATGGTGACTTTTGCAACCGACAGGATCCTGGAGATCGAGCTGCTCTCCAATGAGAGTACGGGCTTAAAGATCCCGAATTCCTCGATCGTTGAGCGTGCGTTCTATCTGATCCCGGAAGCATATATGACGGAAGGCGGCAATTCGGATGTCGGCGGTTTCATGCGTGAAACATACATGGAAGACGGGACGATCTCGACGGAATTCGTGGAAGCAACGATCTACAATATCATGGACGGAGAGTGCTATGTGGATGAGACCGTATTCCATGCCGGCGACAATATCATCATGCCCGAGACCGGAGAGCGGTATCCGATCAGCAAGCAGGCGTCCCTGATCGGCGTGTATAACATCAACAAGGGATATGCCGACTTTAAGCAGATCACGATCCTGGCGCAGAATGATGAGTATGCGATCGTGAAGTCCAATACGGAGTACGGGCTGAGCGTTTACGATCATATCGTGCTCAAGGGGGACACCGTCACCGAGAACGACTTCATCTATCAATAAAGGAGTGAAAAGATGATCAGAGATAACCTGGAAGATGTAAGAAGCCGGATTGCGGATGCGGTGAAGCGGAGCGGGAGAGCGGAAGAGGATGTCTGCCTGATCGCGGTGAGCAAGACGAAGCCTGTGGAAATGCTGATGGAAGCCTATGAAGCGGGGGTTCGTGATTTTGGCGAAAATAAAGTCCAGGAGCTTGTCGCAAAATACGAGGAGATGCCAAAAGACATCCGCTGGCATATGATCGGCCATCTGCAGACGAATAAGGTGAAATACATCGTTGACAAGGCTTATCTGATCCACAGCGTGGACTCTGTCAAGCTGGCCCGTGAGATCAGTAAAGAGGCGCAAAAACACGGAAAATGCTGTGATATTCTGCTGGAAGTCAACGTCGCGGACGAGGATTCCAAGTTCGGTCTTTCATGTGATGAGGTGCTTTCCGTAGCGGAAGAGATCGCGACACTTCCTGCGATCCGCATCAAAGGGCTGATGACTGTGGCTCCCTATGTGGACGATCCTGAAAAAAATCGTCCCGTGTTTGGCAAATTAAAACAATTATCTGTTGACATAACAAGTAAAAACATTGATAATGTATCTATGGATATTCTGTCTATGGGTATGTCCGGTGATTATGAGATCGCCATAGAAGAAGGGGCTAAGTACGTACGCGTAGGCACATCTGTTTTCGGTGAGAGGAATTACAGTATAAATAAGGAGAATTAATATGGCAATTTTAGACAAGATCCTGAATTCCATGAAGTACAACGATGACGACGATTACGATGATGATTACTTCGATGAAGAGGATGATTACGATCAGAAGCCTTCAAGGGGAAGCGTAAGATCGATCCGTTCGGCTACAATGAACGACGATGACGAATACGAAGGCGGAAGAGGCGGACGTCAGCCTTCCAGACAGACACCGACCACACCGCGTACCGGAACGACAAGACGTACCGCAAACGGCATGGAAGTCTGCGTGATCAAACCGACCACAGTCAATGATGCGAGAGAGATCACGGAAACGCTGCTTTCCAATCGTACGGTCGTACTCAACATGGAAGGACTGGATGTGGATATCGCACAGCGTATCATTGATTTTACCTCCGGTTCCACTTTCGCGATGGGAGGTAATCTGCAGAAGATCTCACATTATATATTCATCATTACACCAAAGAGTGTGGATATTTCAGGTGATTTTCAGGAGATCTTATCCGGGGCCTTCGATGTACCGGCCCTCAATAACCGATTCTAGGCTTACAAAACTCCCTGTAGATCACAGGGAGTTTTTTTAGGGAGCGTTCCATGAAGAATAAAAAAGTATTTCTGATCGAGCTGATCGGTATCGCTGTACTGATCGGGTTTGATTATTTATCCAAAATATGGGCCAATACGAGTCTGAAGGGCACGGACGGGATCGAACAGATCCCCGGAGTGCTGAAACTGTTTTATCTGCCAAACGGTAACACGGGTGCCGCATTCGGGATCTTCAAAGGGCAGTTGTGGCTCTTTCTTCTGATCACGGTCATTGTCTGCATCCTCATGCTCTATGTTCTGATCAACATTCCTTTTGAGAAGAAGTATATCGTATTGCATGTTGTGCTTGTATTCATTACCGCGGGCGGGATCGGCAACATGATCGACCGCATCAGCGGCGGGTATGTGATCGATTTCATTTACTTTTATCTGATCAACTTCCCGATCTTTAATGTGGCCGACATCTATGTAACTGTTTCAACGGTCATTCTTGGTATATTGTTGCTGTTTGTATATAAGGAAGACGATTTCAAACAGCTTGAAAACTATCTGTTCACGCCTTTTCGTAAGAAGAAATGAAACTATCCTTTACCGTATCTCCCGAATATGACCAGATCCGGATCGATAAATGTATATCATCCGTTTATGAAGATCTGTCCAGATCCTATGTACAGCGCCTGATCGATGACGGCGCTGTCTTATGTAACGGCAGATCCTGCAAATCCAATCTGCGCGTGTCAGGCGGCGATACGATTGAGATCGAAGCGCCCGATCATGTGCTCCCGGAGATCGAACCTGAAAACATTCCGCTTGATATCCTCTATGAGGATGAGGACGTGATCGTTGTCAACAAGCCCAAGGGGATGGTGGTGCATCCCGCAAACGGGCACTACAGCGGGACACTGGTCAATGCGCTCATGTATCACTGCAAGGATCTTTCCGGGATCAACGGCGTACTGCGACCCGGGATCGTGCATCGGATCGACATGGATACGACCGGCTCCGTCATCGCATGCAAGAATGACATAGCGCATAACGAGATCGCAAGGCAGCTGAGCGAGCACTCGATCAAACGGCATTACTATGCGCTTGTGCACGGCGTGATAGAAGAGGAGAGCGGTACGGTTGATCAGCCGATCGGCAGGAGCGAAAAAGACCGCAAGAAGATGTCCGTCAATTTAAAAAACGGGAAAAATGCCGTGACGCACTATACCGTATTGAAACGGTATCAGGATTATACGCTTTTGGACTGTCATTTAGAGACCGGCAGAACGCATCAGATCCGCGTACATATGGCATTTATCGGGCATCCGATCGTGGGAGATTGTGTTTACGGCAAAAAGAAGACGCCCTGTGAGCTGCAGGGACAGACACTGCATGCGTATCTCCTGGGATTTCATCACCCGAGGACAGGAGAATATATCGAAACAACCGCGCCGATGCCCGAATACTTTACAAGCCTTCTTTCCTCATTAAAGCCTTTTTAATCGCCTGCGGATAGTGTATAATAAATATGAAAGCGGGGTGATCATATGGATACCATCATTACGATCGGAAGACAATTCGGAAGCGCGGGACATGAGATCGGTGCAATGCTTGCAAAGCGCTTGAATATTCCCTGTTATGATAAGGACCTCTTGAAACGTGCCGCCAAAGAGAGCGGGATGTGTACGGAACTCTTTGAGAACCATGATGAACGTCCGACCTCCAGCTTTCTGTATAATCTTGTCATGGACACCTATTCCTTCGGCTACGCGAATTCTTCCTATGTGGATATGCCGATCAGCCATAAGGTATTTCTGGCACAATTTGATGCGATCAAGAAGGTGGCTGCGGAAGGTCCCTGCGTGATCATCGGAAGATGTGCCGATTACGCCTTAAGCGAATATAAGAACTGCGTACATATCTTCATACACGCGCAGATGGAAGACAGGATCAGACGCGTGCAGGAGAAATACGATCTTTCTCCGGAAAAAGCCAAAGAAATGATCCAGAAGAAGGACAAGCAGAGAAGTAATTACTATAACTATTTTTCATCCAAAAAGTGGGGGATGTCAGACAGTTATCATCTCAGTATCGACAGCAGTATCCTCGGAGAGGAAGGGACTGTTGAACTGATCATCCAGTTTTTGAATGATTTTGAAAAGAGAAGGAAAGCATGAAACATATCAACAAGAAATATTTTTATTACGGTCTGACTGTGTTCCTTTCCCTGAGCGCAGTCATTCTGTTCTGTTATATCATCTTTTACGCCGAGAACTTTTCCCAGATGAAGGCGGACCTTGTGCAGATCCTGTTGCCGCTGATCGACGGTGTCGTCATCGCTTATATCTTAAGCCCGCTGCAAAAC